>JAYSVE010000199.1:0-2124 GCA_043718725.1 Methylibium sp. | reverse complement strand
CGCGCCCGCCGGAGACCGCGTAAGAGGAGATTGACTCGCCGTCAATCTCGCCGACCAACTGCGCCTCCAGGATGTTGTAGACGAGGTCGGTGCCGGTGAATGAGGTGATCATGTCGCGTTCCCTGTGTGTGCGGCTCGAGCGCCAGACTGAACTGCACGCTACCGGCTCGCGACGGTGGGCGCTTCACCAATCGTGATGAGGTTGCACCAGGTCACGACTATGATTTGCCGATGGTTCGCGTCGACATCAAGCCGGAGTTGCTGCGTTGGGCGCGTGATCGCGCCCGGCTGGACGACACCGCGCTTGCCGACCGCTTTCCGAAGTTGCCAGATTGGGAGGCCGAACGGCTCCAGCCCACGCTCAAGCAATTGGAAGCCTACGCACGCGCGACCGCAACACCCATCGGCTACTTCTTCCTGCCGGAACCTCCGGTCGAGACCTTGCCGATCCCGGACTTCAGAACGCGGGGCGACAGGACCCTCGCCCGCCCTTCGGCCAACTTGCTGGAGACGCCGTTCCTGTGCCAGCAACGCCAGGGCTGGTACCGCGAACACGCCCTGGCCGGTGGCGAGCCGCCGGTGGACTTTGCCGGCACCGCCACTGCGAATGAGCCCGTCGAACAGGTTGCCGACCGGATTCTCCGCTGCCTGAACTTCGACGTGGACGCCCGCCGCAAGTGCGCGACGTGGGAGGAAGCGCTGCGTCAGTTCATCGCTCAGGCCGATGCCGCCGGCGTGATGGTGATGTGCAGCGGCGTGGTGCTCAACAACAACCATCGTCGGCTGGACCCGGACGAGTTTCGCGGCTTTGCCATGGCCGACGACCGCGCGCCGCTGGTGTTCATCAACGGCGCGGACAGCAAGTCCGCCCAGATGTTCACCCTTGCGCATGAGCTGGCCCACCTCTGGCTGGGGCAATCCGCGTTGTCCGACGCCGATGCGGCGACCGCATCGGGCCCCGACGTGGAACAGTGGTGCAACCGCGTGGCGGCCGAAGTGCTGGTGCCCCTGGCCACGTTCCACCAGGCGCTGGTGCCCGGCGAGCCGACCGCCGAGGCCATGGCGCGACTGGCGCGGCGATTCAAGGTGAGCACCTTGGTCGTCTTGCGGCGATTGAAGGACGCCGGCGTGCTGCAACGAGACGCCTGTTGGGCCGCGTACGAGGCCGAAGGCCAAAGAATCACCAGCCTGAAGAAGAGTGGCAAGGGCGGCGGCGACTTCTACCTGTCGCAGGCCGCCCGCATCAGCAAGCGCTTTGCGCGCGCGCTGGTGGAAAGCACGCTGGAAGGCCGCACCCTGTACCGAGACGCGATGCGGATGCTGGGCATCTCCAAGGTGGAGACGTTCCACGAGTTGGGCCGGAGCCTGAGGTTCACCATCTGATGCCATACCTGCTGGACGCCAATGTCTTCATACAGGCCAAGAACCTCCACTATGGCTTCGACTTCTGCCCCGGCTTCTGGCATTGGCTGGAGCAGGCCCACGCAGCGGGAACCGTGTGCCGCGTGAGCCAGGTGGGTGACGAGTTGGCGGCCGGCACCGATGCCTTGGCCGACTGGGCCAAGGCGCGCGGACAGGCCTTCTTTCGCGAACCCGACAAGAAGAGCTTGCCCGAACTGGCCAGCGTGTCGCAGTGGATCGTGAACCAGCGCTACGAGCCGGCGGCCATCAACACCTTCCTGCAGGTCGCCGACTACTACCTGGTGGCCTACGCCAAGGCGCACGGCTACACGGTGGTGACGCATGAACTGCCGGCCGATTCGATCCGCAAGATCAAGATTCCGAATGTCTGCGTGGGACTGGGGGTCCACTATGTCAATGCGTTTCAGATGCTGAGCAGGGAGCGGGTGCGGCTGGTGTTGGACGGGTTCGCTCGGCACGAAGTTGCTTGACCGTGATGTAGAGGGGTCGGATGTCACGCTGAGGCAAGACGCAAGACCTGCCCCTGGCTCCCCCGCCAGGCGGCCAGCGCTCACCGATTGCACCAACGAAGTCTGTCCTTCACGGGTCATGTTCACCTGCTGCGCCGCGCCCAGCCCCGCTTGTGGGGCCTTTCCCCCCAGAGCGCCCGAGACTGCGCCGGTACTGGTTCGCTGAGGTGTTGCGTGAAGCGGCAACATTGCG
>JAYSVE010000198.1:0-2126 GCA_043718725.1 Methylibium sp. | reverse complement strand
GCAATGCATCAGGCCGGTGCCTTCTTTGTCACCCGTGCCAAGTCCAACTTGAGCGCGCGCAGGCTGTATTCGGCCAGCGTGAACAAAACCACCGGCGTCGCGCCACCGCCGTCGGACAGCTTCCGCGCTCCGACGCTAGTGTGCAGGGCAGGTGCATATGCGCCATGGTAGGCCCGACGCGGACCTGGCGGAGATCTTCGGGCAGAGATGACTTCCTACGTGCGGCAGTGGTTTGTGCCTACATTCAGCGGCCACGCCAACCTCCAGAATAATTCAATTGACGAAGCTTTCAGTTGCTGTAACTCCACTGTTCACCGACAACTTTAGAGGAAAACCAATGACCCTTCCCTTTAAGATCATCTCGTTGATCGCCTGCGCGTTGTGGGTTACCGCCGCGCCGGTTCGGGCTCAAGGCAACATCAACGTTTACGGCCCCGGCGGCCCGGCCCCGGCATTGCAGGAGGCCGCCAAGGCGTTCGGTGCCTTAAATAAGGTCACCGTGAACGTGGTAGCTGGGCCCACGCCGCAGTGGCTCGACAAGGCCAAGCAGGACGCTGATGTCATCTTCAGCGGTGCCGAGAACATGTTCACCGACTACGCGAAGGCCTTGCCGGGCGCGTTCGAGCTGAAGGAAGCCTACCCGCTCTACCTGCGCCCCGTAGCGATCCTGGTACGGCCCGGCAACCCGAAGAATATCCGAGGCTTTCGTGACCTGCTTGCCCCGAACGTCAAGATCCTCACTGTTGCCGGCGCAGGGCAGACCGGCTTGTGGGAAGACGTGGCCGGGCGGACCGGAGACATAGCGATGGTGCGGGCGTTTCGCAACAACATGGTCTTCCCCGAGGCTGCCAACAGCGGCGCGGCCAAGGAGCAGTGGACGCAGCAGAAAGACATTGACGCCTGGCTGATCTGGAACATCTGGCAGGTGGCCAACCCCGACCTGGCGCAGGTCGTCGAGATGGACGAGCCGTTTCGCATCTACCGCGATGTCGGCGTGGTGCTGACGCGCAAGGGCAAGACCGAGCCGCAGGCCGCCGCCTTCGTGGAGTTTCTGAAGTCTTCGGCTGCGCAGAAGATCTTTGCAAAGTGGGGCTGGGATGCTCGACCGGTAGCCACCGTCAGCGGCGTCCAACCCGTTGTGGCCTTGAACGCGTCGGACCTAGCGAACGTCGAGAAGCGATTTGCGCGCCTCGACACCAACCGCGATGGCTCAGTCATCTGGGAAGAAGCCGCGCCCTCACGAGCGCGCGATTTCGACACCATGGACAAGAACAACGACCGCCGCATCACGCAGGCCGAGTTCCGTGGCCAGCAGCCGTTCAGCAGTTTTGACATCAACCAGGACGGCGCGATCTCGAAAGCCGAGTTCCTCGCCACCCATCGCTCCATGTTCGTGCAGTTCGATGTCGACGCGAATCAGCGCATTTCAATGAGCGAGTTTGCCACCGCACAGCGTACCGCAGCGAACCAGGCCATGCTGAGGTGACGCACTGAGACCTATTCGCAGCGCAAGGTTGAGTCTTCATCCAGAGACACCCATGACCGAACACCGCCTCACCATCCTGCAGATCAACGACCTGCATGGCTACCTCGAGCCGCACCCGGAAGCCTTTCGCGGCCAGGGCAAAGTCAACTACCGAACCTGCGGTGGCCTGGCGCGCATCGCCAGCATCTTCAAGCAGGTGCGCGCCGAGCGCCCCGGTGAAGTGCTGGCGCTGGACAACGGCGACACCTTCCACGGCACTTTCGTCGCCGGGCAGTCCCGGGGCGAGGCCATGCTGCCGCTGATGAACGCACTCGAATTCGATGCGATGACGCTACACTGGGAGTTTGCCTACGGTCCGGCGCAGGTGCGCAAGCTCGCTGCCGGGCTGGCATACCCGGCGTTGGCGATCAACATCTACGACAAGGCGTCGGACCAGCTTGTCTTCGATCCGAGTTGCGTGATCGAGCGCGGCGGTTTGCGCATCGGCATCGTCGGCATCGCGTCGAACATCGTCGACAAGAGCATGCCGCCAAGCTACTCTGAAGGGGTGCGTTTCACGCTCGGCAACACCGAGCTGCCGGGCCACATCGAACGACTGCGCAGCAGCGAGAAGGTCGACCTGGTGGTGGTGCTGTCGCAC
>JAYSVE010000197.1:0-4905 GCA_043718725.1 Methylibium sp. | reverse complement strand
GCGGGCGGCCTGGGGCCGCGCCGGGTCGCCCGGCGCGGCGGGTTGCGGCAACTCCCGATAATCGGGGATGACCGCACCCGAATCCCTCCCCGCCGCTCCCGGCCCCTCCTTCAGCCAGTTGCCATTGCCCGCAACGACGTTGGCCAATTTGCAAAGGTTGGGCTACCTGGGCATGACGCCCATTCAGGCAGCGAGCCTCCCCTTGGCCCTGGCCGGCCACGACTTGATTGCACAGGCCAAGACCGGCAGCGGCAAGACCGCCGCGTTCGCGCTGGTGGTGTTGGCCAACCTGAAGCGCGACGCCACCTGTGGGCGCGCGCTGGTGCAGGCGATGGTGCTGTGCCCGACGCGCGAATTGGCCGAACAGGTGACGCAGGAAATTCGGCGCCTGGCCAGCGCCGAGGAGAACATCAAGGCGCTGACCCTGTGCGGCGGCTCCGCGCTGCGCCCGCAACAGGCGAGCCTGGAGCATGGTGCGCACATCGTGGTGGGAACGCCGGGGCGCATCCTCGACCACCTGCAGCGCGCCAGCCTGGACCTGGCCGCGCTCAACACCCTGGTGCTGGACGAAGCCGATCGCATGCTGGACATGGGATTCTTCGACGACATCGCGGCGATCGCCAAACAGGCCCCGAAGCAGCGCCAGACCCTGCTCTTTTCGGCGACCTACCCGGAGGGCATCGCCAAGCTGAGCCAGCAGTTCATGCGTGAGCCCAAGGAGGTCAGGCTGCCGGAGCGGCACCAGGCCAGCAAGATCCGCCAGCGCTTCTACGAGGTGAAAGACAGCGAGCGGCTGCATGCCGTGTCGCTGCTGTTGAACCATTACCGCCCGGCCAGCACGCTGGCGTTTTGCAACACCCGGCAGCAATGCCGCGACCTGGTGGAGGTGTTGCGCGCCCAGGGCTTCGTCGCGCTGGCGCTGCATGGCGAGCTCGACCAGCGCGAGCGCGACCAGGTGCTGGTGCAATTTGCCAACCGCAGTTGCTCGGTGCTGGTGGCGACGGACGTCGCGGCCCGCGGCCTGGACATTGCGCAACTCGAGGCGGTGATCAACGTCGACACCAGCCCGGACGCCGAAATCCATGTGCACCGCGTGGGCCGCACCGGGCGCGTCGACGAAGCGGGCTGGGCGCTGAGCCTGGTGAGCCTGGACGAGATGGGCAGCGTGGGCAAGATCGAGGTCGTGCAGGGGAGCGAAAGCGAATGGCACCGCTTGAGCGAGCTGGTGCCGGCCGGCACCGAGCCGCTGGTGCCGGCGATGGTGACGCTGCAAATCGTTGGTGGCCGCAAGGAGAAGATCCGCGCCGGCGACGTGCTGGGCGCGCTCACCAAGGACGCCGGCTTCGCGGCCACGCAGATCGGCAAGATCGACGTCAACCCGTTTTCGACCTACGTGGCGGTGGACCGCCAGATCGCCAAGAGTGCGCTGAGCAAGCTCAACGCCGGCAAGGTCAAGGGCAAGAGCGTCAAGGCGCGGCTGGTGCCGTCGTGACCGCGCGGCCCGGTCCCGGGCCCGGTCGTGAACAGCGGCGCGGGGCTGGAGTGGCCCGCGCCCGCGCTGTTAGCTGAGGTGGTTGACCGGCGCCATGCCATAGACCGGCGTCGGCAGCCCTTCCTGGCGCGCCTTGATCTGCAATGACAGGAACTGCGAGTAGTGGCGCGACTGGTGCAGGTTGCCGCCATGGAACCACAGCGCCGGCTGCTGCGTGGGTTTCCACATGTTGCGCAGCTCACCCTCCCACGGACCCGGGTCCTTGTTCGTGCCCGAACCCAGGCCCCAGCATTTCCCGACCTTGTCGGCCACTTCCTGCGAGATCATCTTTGCGGCCCAGCCGTTCATCGAGCCGTAGCCGCTGGCATAGACGATGAGGTCGGCCGGCAGTTCGGTGCCGTCGGACAACAGCACCGATTGCGCCTTGATGCGCTCGATCGTGACGCCGCTTTTCAACTTGACCTTGCCATCGGCGATCAACTCCGACGCGCCCACATCGATGTAGTAGCCGGAGCCGCGGCGCAGGTACTTCATGAACAGGCCCGATCCGTCCTCACCGAAGTCGAGCATGAACCCGGCCTTCTTCAAGCGCTCGTAGAAGTCGGCATCGCGCCTGGCCATTTCTTCGTAGACCGGCACCTGGAAGGTGTGCAGGATCTTGTACGGCACCGAGGCGAACAACAGGTCGGCCTTGTCGGTGGTGATGCCCGATTTGACCGCCGCTTCGGAGTAGAGCCCGCTCAATGCAAGATCCATCAGCGTGTCCGACCTGGCAATGTGGGTGGACGAGCGCTGGATCATGGTCACGTCGGCGCCGTGCTCCCACAGGTCGGCGCAGATGTCATGGGCCGAGTTGTTGGAGCCCAGCACCACGCACTTCTTGCCGCGATAGTCTTCGCCGCTGGTGAACTTGCTGGAGTGCATCGCGACGCCCTTGAAGTCGCTCGCGCCGGGGAACTGCGGCACATTCGGGATGGCCGACATGCCGGTCGCCAAGATCAACTGCCGGGGCCGCAGCACCACCGGCTTGCCCTCGCGCACGACATTGACGACCCACTCTTGCGCCGCCTCGTCGTAGCGCGCGTTCTGGCATTCGGTCGAGCTCCAGTAGTTCAGCTCCATCACCTTGGTGTACATCTCGAGCCAGTCGCCAATCTTGTCTTTGGGCGAGAACACCGGCCAGTCGTCCGGGAACGGCAGGTAAGGCATGTGGTCGTACCAGACCGGGTCGTGCAGCGCGAGCGACCTGTAGCGGTTGCGCCAGGAGTCGCCCGGGCGCTTGTTCTTCTCGACGATGATGGTTGGCACGCCCAGGCGTCGCAGGCGCGCACCCAGGCCGATGCCGCCCTGCCCGCCGCCGACGATCAGGCAGTACGGCTGCTCGGCGTAGCCCAGTTCGGCCTCGCGTTGCGCCTTCAGTTCGGCCCAGTTCTTTCGATCCTGAAACACACCGTGGTCGACACCGCGCGGCCGGGTGTCGGACTTCTTCTCCTCGAAGCCCTTGAGCGACACCATGGTGGTCAACAGCGTCCAGCACTTGTCGCCCTTGAGCCGGATGTGCGCGCGGCCGGTCGCCTGCGCGGTTTCGAAGACGACCCAACCATCGGTCACGCCGCCGGCCTCGCTGGCCTCGCCCTCGACCTGCCAGGCGCTGGGCTTGACCCGGGCCAGGGTCTCCCGCAGCATGGCCTCGATCTGCGCCTTGCCTTCCATCGTCTTGATGTTCCAGGTGAACGTCAGCATGTCGCGCCAATAGCTGTCGGCGTCGAACATGGCCATGGCCGCGGCCAGGTCGGCGCGTTGCAGGGCGGCGTCGAAGGCCTGCAGCCAGTTGGAGAGTTGCTGGGTCGGGGTGCTCGGGTTTCCGGTCATGCCTGCGCTCCTGGTGATTGACGCGCTGCAAGGGGGGCAGCAGGCGACAGACTAAGAGCCGCCGCAGCGGCTGTCCAGCGCCGCCGAGCAGGGGCATTCCCTCATTCAACACACGCCGTGGCGCGTGCGCGTTTCAAAGTGACACAACCCAGCGCACGCCGGAAAGTTCGGCTCAGAACAGGCCCTTGATCTTGCCGGCCGCATCGACATCGATGACGTTGGCCGCGGGCAGCTTGGGCAGACCCGGCATCGTCATCACGTCGCCGCACACCATCACGACAAAACCCGCACCCGCCGCGAGCCGCACCTCACGCACATTGATCACATGCCCGCTGGGCGCGCCGCGCAAGCGCGGGTCGGTGGAGAACGAGTACTGCGTCTTGGCGATGCAGACCGGAAACCGGCCGTAACCCTGGGCTTGCAGCGACTCGATCTGCGCGCGGATCCTGGCGTCGGCCGTGACCTCCGAGGCACCGTAGATGCGGGTCGCGATCAAGCTCAGCTTGTCCCACAACGTGGCGCCGGCGTCGTAGCCAAAGCGGAACTGGTTGGGCTGCTCGCACAGGGCCACCACCGCGCGAGCCAGTTCGACCGCGCCCTTGCCGCCCTCGGCCCAATGCCGCGCGACCACCACTTTCACGCCGATGGCCGCGGCCAAGGCCGTCAACAGGTCGACCTCGGCCGCGCTGTCTTCGCTGCGGTGGTTCAACGCCACCACGCACGGCATGCCGAAGCGTTGAACGACGTTGTCGACATGGCGTTCCAGGTTGACCATGCCGCGCCGCAGGGCTTCGAGGTTCTCGGCCGCCGCATCCTTGACCTCCACGCCGCCGTGGTACTTGAGCGCCCGCAAGGTTGCGACGATCACCACCGCGGCGGGACGCAATCCCGACTCGCGGCACTTGATGTCGAAGAACTTCTCGGCGCCCAGGTCGGCGCCGAAGCCAGCCTCGGTCACCACGTAGTCCGCCAGCTTGAGCGCGGTTCGGGTCGCCAGCACCGAGTTGCAGCCGTGCGCAATGTTGGCGAACGGCCCACCGTGGATGAACGCCAGGTTGTGCTCCAGGGTCTGCACCAGGTTCGGCGCGAGCGCGTCTTTGAGCAGCGCGGTCATCGCACCATGGGCCTGCAGCTCGGCCGCGCAGATCGGCCGCATGTCGCTGGCATGGCCCACGACGATGCGGCCCAGTCGCGCCTTCAAGTCCGCCAGCCCCGTCGCCAGGCACAGGATGGCCATCACCTCGGAGGCCACGACGATGTCGAAGCCGTCTTCGCGCGGGTAGCCGTTGGCCGGGCCGCCCAGCCCGACGGTGATGTCGCGAAGCGCGCGATCGTTCATGTCCATCACCCGCTTCCAGGTGACGCGGCGCACGTCGAAGCCCAAGGCGTTGCCGTGGTGGATGTGGTTGTCGATCAACGCGGCGAGCAAATTGTTGGCCAGCGCGATGGCCGAAAAGTCGCCGGTGAAATGCAGGTTGATGTCCTCCATCGGGACGACCTGCGCATGGCCGCCGCCGGCCGCGCCGCCCTTCATGCCGAAC
>JAYSVE010000196.1:0-4912 GCA_043718725.1 Methylibium sp. | reverse complement strand
CGCAGCGGTCAGGCCAGGCGCCCGTGGCAAAGCTTGAACTTCTTGCCGCTGCCACAAGGGCACGGTTCGTTGCGACCGACCTTGGGCATATGGGCCAGCGCGGTGGCGGACCCGGCCTCCTCGGACACACTGCCGTCCTCGTTCGGATGGGTGTAGGTGACATTGGAGATGCGCTCGGCACGCTCCTCGATCGCCTCTGCGGCCTGCGCCGCCTCTTCCTGCGACTGGATGCGAACCGTCATCAACACGCGCGTCACGTCCATCTTCACCACGTCGAGCATTTGCGAGAACAACTCGAACGCCTCGCGCTTGTATTCCTGCTTCGGGTTCTTCTGCGCATAGCCGCGCAGGTGAATGCCCTGGCGCAGGTAGTCCAGCGCGGCCAGGTGCTCGCGCCAGTGCGAGTCGATCGACTGCAGCAGGATCATGCGCATGAAAGGCGTGAACTGCTCGATGCCGACACGCTCGACCTTGGCGTCGAACCACTCGTTGGCGGCCTTGACGACCTTGTCGACAATGTCTTCGTCGGTGATGCTGCTGCTGTTGTCGACCTCGGCCTTGAGGGGCAGTTCGAGCTGCCACTCTTCGCGCAGCACGCGCTCCAGGCCGGGCAGGTCCCACTGTTCTTCCACGCTCTCATTCGGCACGAAGGTGCGCACCACGTCGGTCATGGTGCTTTCGCGCAGGCTGGTGATCTGCGCGGTGAGGCTTTGCGCCTCGAGAATGTCGTTGCGCTGCTGGTAAATGACCTTGCGCTGGTCGTTGGCCACGTCGTCGTATTCGAGGAGTTGCTTGCGCACGTCGAAGTTGCGCGCCTCGACCTTGCGCTGCGCGCCTTCGATGCTGCGCGTGACGATGCCGGCCTCGATGGCTTCGCCGTCGGGCATCTTCAACCGCTCCATGATCGAGCGCACCCGGTCGCCGGCGAAGATCCGCATCAGCGAATCGTCCAGCGACAGGTAAAACCGCGACGAGCCCGGGTCGCCCTGGCGGCCCGAGCGTCCCCGCAACTGGTTGTCGATGCGGCGCGATTCGTGGCGTTCGGTCGCGATGATGCGCAGGCCT
This sequence comes from Methylibium sp., assembly GCA_043718725.1. Lineage (GTDB taxonomy): Bacteria > Pseudomonadota > Gammaproteobacteria > Burkholderiales > Burkholderiaceae_C > LGRD01. The sequence continues at coordinate 3,847 of JAYSVE010000196.1, read as the reverse complement.
CCCTGCGCCTTCACGGCGTCGTGCAGGCCCTGCCATTCGTCTTGCAGGGTGCGGGCCCGCGCGGCCTTGTCTTCGGCGCGGATCGTGTCGTCGGCGTCGATGATCTTGATCTGGTTCTCGACGTTGCCGCCCAGCACGATGTCGGTGCCGCGCCCGGCCATGTTGGTGGCGATGGTGATGACGCCCGGCCGGCCGGCCTGCGCCACGATCTCGGCCTCTTTGGCGTGCTGTTTGGCGTTGAGCACCTGGTGCGGCAGCGTGGTCTTGTCGAGCAGGCCGGAGATCAGTTCCGAATTCTCGATCGAGGTCGTGCCCACCAGCACCGGCTGGCCGCGCTCGTGGCAATCGCGAATGTCGTGGATGACGGCCTCGAACTTCTCGCGGCTGGTCTTGTAGACGAGATCGAGCTCGTCCTTGCGGATGGTCGGCTTGTTGGGCGGGATGACCACGGTTTCCAGCCCGTAGATCTCCTGGAACTCATAGGCCTCGGTGTCGGCCGTGCCGGTCATGCCGCAGAGCTTGCCGTACATGCGGAAGTAGTTCTGGAACGTGATGCTGGCCAGCGTCTGGTTCTCGCTCTGGATCTGCACCCCTTCCTTGGCCTCCACCGCCTGGTGCAGGCCGTCGGACCAGCGACGGCCCGTCATCAAGCGGCCGGTGAACTCGTCGACGATGATCACCTCGCCGTCTTGCACCACGTAGTGCTGGTCGCGGTTGTACAGGTGCTTGGCGCGCAGCGCGGCGTAGACATGGTGCATCAAGGTGATGTTGGCCGGGTCGTACAGGCTGGCGCCTTCGGCCAGCAGAGTGGCCTCGCTGAGGATGCGTTCGGCGTTTTCGTGGCCGTCTTCGGTGAGAAAGACCTGGTGGCTCTTCTCGTCCACCGTGAAGTCGCCAGGGTCGATGACGCCTTCGCCGGTGCGCAAGTCCAACTCGCCGATCTGCTTTTTCAGTTGCGGCACCACGGCGTTGATGCGCACATACATCTCGGTGTGGTCTTCGGCCTGGCCGCTGATGATCAGCGGGGTGCGCGCCTCATCGATCAGGATCGAGTCGACCTCGTCGACGATGGCATAGGCCAGCCCACGCGCCACGCGGTCGGCGGTGTCCTGCACCATGTTGTCGCGCAGGTAGTCGAAGCCGAACTCGTTGTTGGTGCCGTAGGTGACGTCCGACCCGTACGCGGCCTGCTTTTCCTCGCGCGACATCTGCGGCAGGTTCACGCCCACCGTGAGGCCCAGGAAGGTGTACAGGCGCCCCATCCATTCGGCGTCGCGCCGGGCCAGGTAGTCGTTGACGGTGACGACGTGCACACCCTGGCCGGTGATCGCGTTCAGGTAGACCGGCAACGTGGCCATCAGCGTCTTGCCTTCGCCGGTGCGCATCTCGCCGATCTTGCCGTTGTGCAGGGCCATGCCGCCCTTGAGCTGAACATCGAAATGGCGCATCTTGAGGGCGCGTTTGCTGCCCTCTCGCACCACCGCAAAGGACTCCGGCAGGAGCATGTCCAGTGTTTCGCCCTGGGTGAAGCGTTGGCGAAACTCGTCGGTCTTTCCCTTCAATGCGGCGTCGTCCAAGGCTTCGAACCGCGGCTCGAGCGCATTGATTTCTGTGACAACGCGCCGGTATTGCTTGAGCAGGCGTTCGTTGCGGCTACCGAAAATCGAGGTCAGAATTTTGGGCAACATGCGGCATCAACGTCTGGGTTGGGGGTGTGGGAGCCGCGGGCTGCATTCAGCCGGGCCGGCCGTCAAGGCCGAAGGCGGACCCTGCGGGTCAGGGAAACTGCGGGTGAGTGCGCCGAAAGCAAGGCCTTGCGGGATCGAAAAAGCCTTGGACTCTACCATTCGCGACGCCCCGGCCCCCGCCGGGATCGTGATCAGCGGCGCACGCGCGCTGGCTTGTTGACCACCGCGACGTCGGCCAAGGCCGAAGCCCCCGCCGCCAGGAACTTGGCCGGGTCTTGCGCGGCGCCTTCGAGCCTCACCTCGAAATGCAGGTGCGGGCCGGTGGAGCGGCCGGTGTTTCCGACCTCGGCGATGATCTGCGAGCGCTTCACGATGTCGCCCGTCTTGACCAGGACCTTCGAATTGTGGGCATAGCGGGTGACCAGGCCCTTGCCATGATCGAGTTCGACCACGTTGCCATATTGCGCATGGAATTCGCTAAGCAGCACCATGCCACCGGCTGCCGCCAGCACCGGCGTGCCCACATCCGCGGGGAAATCAAGGCCGGTGTGCAGCGCCGCCTGGCCGGTGAAGGGATCGGTGCGAAAGCCAAAACCCGAGCCCACGGCGGACTCGACGGGCCGGCTGTTCGGAATCATCAACTCCTGCATGCGGCTCTCGAACAAACGTGCTTCGAACAAGGTGAACAAATCGGTGCGCTGCTCGGTGGCCAGGTCGAGTGCACCGACAAAGCTCTTGAGTTGCTCCAGCGACGCCGACCTGGCCGGCACGAACGGGCCGCCCTGAGCCGCCTTGGCCCCCAATGCGGTGGGCGCCATCATTTGTCGCAACTCTTCCGGTTTGACGCCGATGGCGCCCGCCACGCGTTCGCCCACCGCGTCCAGTTTGACGAGTTTGGCCTGCATCTCGCCAACCTTGGTGGCCATGGCGTCGAGGTTTTCGCGCATGAAGCGGTCGCGCTGGGCGAACTCGTCGCGGACCACCAGCCGCACGATCTGGCTGACCACCGGCCACCCTTCGCGCGCGGCCTTGAGAAACACGAAGTGGTAAACCGTGCCGGACAGCATGGTCAACACCGCCAACAGCGCGGCAAACGCCAACACCAGTTGCAACCGACTGAGTTGCATCACGCGCGTGCGAGCCAGGCTGCCGTTGGTAATGATGATCTGCATCGCTAAACTCCTGCGGGTGAATCCAAAACCGCCTCCGGTGATCCCGAACGCGCTGCCCATCGAAGAAGCCCTGCACCGCAGCGCTCCCTTGATGCGGTTGCAACAACTCATGCGGGACTCAAATGCCCGCTTCGACGTCATCCACCCGCTGCTGCCCTCAGCCCTGGCGCCCCACGTGCTCGCGGGCCCCGTCGATGAACTGGGCTGGTCCCTGCTTGCGGCCAATGCATCGGTGGCCGCCAAGCTGCGTCAACTGCAGCCGCGACTCGAAGACGCCTTGCGGTCGCGGGGATGGCAGGTTAGCGCAATCCGCATCAAGGTTCAATCGGGTTGATGCTTCGTTTGGTGCCGGCTGTCCGAATCGAACGGACGACCTTCCGCTTACAAGGCGGGTGCTCTACCAGCTGAGCTAAGCCGGCACGGGTGCAGGGGTCGGGCGCATTGCACAGACAGTTACTTGATGCGTTTGAGCGAAGCGCGTTTTCGCGCCGGTGCGTCCGGCGCAGGTTGGGGGTCGGGCGGATCGGGCTCCTGGTCGGCGGTTTCGGGTGCCGCGCCCGTCAACTTCAGCTTGGGTCCGCGCGAGGCCACCGCGGACGGTTCGCGGCCAACTGCCGCTTCCGAAGATGTGGCAAGACCGGGTGACGGAAAAGCCATTCCTTGGCCGTTCTCACGCGCATAAATGGCAATGACATGGTCCACCGGCACCACGATTTCGCGCGATTTCCCGCCGAATCGCGCCTTGAACTCGATGGCCTCATTGCCCAGCTTCAACGCCGTGGTGGCCTCAAAACCGACGTTCAGGACAATTTCATTGTTCTTGACGTACTCGTTCGGCACCTGCACGCGAGCGTCGACGAACACCGCGATGTACGGCGTGAAACCGTTGTCGCTGCACCAGTCGTGCAGGGCACGAATCAGGTACGGCCGCGTGGAGGACCCGGCGCTGGCGGGCGCAATCGGCGGGGAGTTCATCGCGGCGGGCCC
>JAYSVE010000195.1:0-11946 GCA_043718725.1 Methylibium sp. | reverse complement strand
TCCACGCCGGTTTGCTTGTAGACAAAAATATCTTGCATCGTGATCACATCGCCTTCCATGCCGGTCAGCTCGGTCACGCTCATCACCTTGCGCCGGCCATCGGTCAGCCGGCTGACCTGAACGATGGCGTTGACGGCCGAGGAAATTTGCGCCCGCGCCACCTTGGGCGGCAGGTTCAGCCCGCCCATCGCCAGCATGTTCTCCATGCGGCCCAGCGCATCGCGGCCGGTGTTGGCGTGGATGGTGGTCATCGAACCATCGTGGCCGGTGTTCATGGCCTGCAGCATGTCCAGCGCCTCGGCCCCGCGCACCTCGCCCAGGATGATGCGGTCGGGCCGCATGCGCAGCGCATTGCGCACCAATGAGCGCTGGTTCACCTCGCCGCGCCCCTCGATGTTGGGCGGCCGGGTTTCCAGCCGCACCACATGGGGCTGGCGCAGCCGCAGTTCGGCCGCGTCTTCGATCGTCACGATGCGCTCGCCGTGGTCGATGTAGCCCGACATGATGTTCAGCAGCGTCGTCTTGCCGCTGCCGGTGCCGCCCGAAATGATCAGGTTCATCTCCGCCGTTGCCAGAGCCTGCAGGATCTGCGCCATCTCGGGCGTGAGCGTCTTGCCTTCGATCAGGTTCTCCATCGTCAGCGGCACCGCCGAGAAGCGACGAATCGACAACACCGGCCCGTCCAGCGCCAGCGGCGGAATGATCACGTTGACGCGCGAGCCATCCGGCAGGCGCGCATCGACCATCGGGCTCGACTCGTCGACCCGCCGGCCCACCCTTGAGACGATCTTGTCGATGATCTTCATCAGGTGGTCGTCGTCTGAGAAGCTGACCTCGGTCAAGCTCAACTGGCCGCGCCGCTCCACGTACACCTGCTTGGCGCCGTTGACCAGAATGTCCGAGATCGTCGGGTCGGCCAGCAGCGGCTCCAACGGGCCCAGGCCCAGCATCTCGTGCTGGATGTCGCGCACCAGGCTGCGTCGCTCGGCCGCGTTGACGACGACGTTCTCCTCGACGAGAAGCCGATCCACCATCACGTTCAACTCATCGCGCAGCCGCTCCGCGGTCAGCCCCTCCATCGCCTCCAGGTCCAGCCGGGTCAGCAGCAACTGGTGCACTCGAGCCTTCATCTGCTGGTAGGCGTGCGAGACCTGGGCCGGCGTGTCGATGCTGCGCGCTTCCATGCGCGCCTCCTGCATCGGCACCGCGACGGCGAGTCGTTCCCTGAGCTTCATGTTGTGATCTTCCCTGAGCATCGGATCAATTGCCAAACAAGCTGACCAGCCAGCTGTCTTTCTTGAGATTTTCGACCGGGGCCACCGCCTGGGCCAGGTCCAGCAAGGCCCGCGCCACCGGGTTGTTGCGCGCCAGCCGGTCAATCGGCACGCCCTGGTTGATGGACGCGCTGACGCCGGCAAAGTGGTTGGGCACCGTGGTCAGGCCCTTCTTGTTGAGCGTCTGCTCCAGGGATTCGAGCGAAACCTCGCCCGTCTTCTGGTAGCGGTTGACCACCCAGTGGATCTTGCTGGACGGGTAGTCGAGCGACTTGAACAGGTTGCGCAGGCGCTTGGCGTCACGCACCTGCGGCACGCTCATCTGCAAGACCGGGAAGATGCGGCTGGCCATGTCCAGCGCTTGCAGGCTCACCGCGTCGATCGAGCGCCCGACGTCGAGCACCACAAAGTCGAACATCTGGCGCGCCTGATTGACGATGGCCTCCACATGCGCGGCCTTGACCTCCAGCGCCTGCGACAACTCCTCAGGCGCGGGCAACACCGAGAGTGTCTCGCTCACCTGCACCATGGCCGAGCGCAGCAGTTCGGCGTCGAGCCGGCCGATGTTGCGCGCCACCTCGGCCACATCGCTGACGGCACGCTGGTCGCTCACCATCAACAGCGTGTCGCCGAACTGCAGGTCGAAGTCGAGCAAGGCCACGGTGCGTTCGTCGCGCGCCGACAGCACATGCGCCAGGTTGGCCGCCAGGAAGCTGGCCCCACTGCCGCCCTTGCAACCGATGAAGGCGAACACCTCACCCTGCCTGGCTGCCGCCGGCACCGGCGCGCGTTTGCGTGTGAGCCGCTGCACCGCCGCCTGCAACGCCGGGCCGTTGATCGGCGGCGGCAGCACTTCGCGCACCCCGGCCTGCATGGCTTTCATCAAAAAGGCGGGCGACTGCTCGGACGAGATCACGATCGTGTCCACATCCTGGTTGGTCAGCGCCAGCCGGCTGATCGCATCCAGCCCCGCTTCGTCCACACCGTCCAGAACCAGCAGGCCCGGCCGGCTGCCGTTGATGACCGCGGGCAGGCCCGACAGCGCGCTAGTGGCGGCCTGAACGTCCAGCCCCGGGCCACTGGCGCGCACGAGCTTCGCCATTTGCTCGGCGCGCTCGGCGTTGGCGGAAACGACTTTGATTTTCATGGGATCCTAAATTCGCGCGCTATTGGTTCAGCCGCAAATGGGGTTGCCGGTGCTCTTCATGAACTCTCTTGGCAGCGTGGTTTGGAAGGGCGGGATCGGTATATCCAGCGGGAGCATCATGATCGGTCGATGGGTATAGCCTGACAGCGTCACGCGCACGGACTTGCAAGTCTGGTCGGTGCAGGTATTTGCGGCACTTGGTGGATTCAGGTAGTCAATGGTCACATTGCCGTTGGCGAGGTAAGGAAGCATTTCGCGCATTCGAACTTTGATCGTCGAATCAGCCAGGTCGCAAACAACTGCAAGTCGCGCGCCAAGGCGCGTGGCCTCGGCGGCAGCGTTCCAGGTCCACATCAGACGGCCCATTTCCATCACGCCCAACAGCAATGTCAGGAGCACTCCGACAACGATTGCAAATTCGACTGCCGTGGCGCCACGCTGAGAAAAAGGTGATTGTCGGATCACAGTGGCGACCTCATGGTGACACTGATGTTGTTGAACGTGAGACTGGGCATCACATACTCGATGACCGGAGCAAACGCATAGCCCGAAACGCGCACGTGAACCGTGTTGATGGTGCCGCTGCCAGTGATCACAGTGCTTGAAATTCCGGAGCATGGGAGCACTACATCGCAGGTCTGAACCATCAGGTCGGTCAAGCCAGGAACCAGCGCCGGCGTCGCGCAGTCCGGGTTGCCAAATGCGACAAGGCATTTGGCCTCAGCGTGGGCATCGGTATCGCCAGGGGTTTTCGATGTCAGGAAGCGCGCAGCGTCACGCGCACTCTTGGTAATGGTGTTGTATGTGTAGATTGCCCTTCCGAACTCAGTGATGCCGAAGGTCAGGGTTATCAGCGGAACGAGCAAAAAACCGAGTTCGACTGCCGCGACGCCACGCTGACTGAACGCCAGGAGCTTGCGGGTGGTGCGTTGCGTTTTCATTGCACCAGGGCAGGCACCAAAGGCCCGCTAGAGGTGGCGCTGCCCACAGCGCCAGACGTTGCGCATGGGCTGTCAGCAGCGGTCGACGCGCCGAGGTATTCCGCAGTGACGGTCACGGCCTTGCCGGCCTTCTTGTAGGGCTCCGTCATTAGGATGCATGCGTAACTGCGTACTGGCGCATGTTGGCTCCCCACGAAACTGCTGCAACCGACAAAGGGAACCACCACGACCCGGCGATCGGCGCCGTAAGTGACATAGTTTTGCGCAGCGGTCACCGTCTGGCCTCCTGCACCATACGAAGCCTGAGCCGGTGTGTGAGCGGCGCGCGCGGCCTGAAAGTTTGCGGTACCGCCTGAAGTCCCTCCGAAAGCGTCGCGTCCAAGCGTCCAGCTCGTGGCGTTGTACGCGAAGCCGGTGAAGTCCGGTGCGGCGGTCGTCGGGCCCTCGCTGCCCTGATAGATGCCGAAGCGCGTGTTGAAAGCCTTCCCAAGTGAAGTGATATTGCCTGTTTGCCCGACACAACCCGGTTGCGGCGATGAGCTGCCCGAAGTGCTACATGTGTTGGGACCGGCTGGGGGCAAATTGCACTGGCCGGCGCCCTTTAACACACAGGCAAGTTCCGATGCGCCTCCGCCGGAGCAGCCAGGCGTGTGAGCGCCTGGATCAAAGTCGACCCAGCGAAAGTTGCCAGTAAGATTTTCCAGCACATCGCCGGGACCCTTCTCCTCGAAGTTCATCGAGTACCAGGTGCCCGTTGAATAGCCCCAATCTGGAGCCGAACCGCCAGGAAGCGTGCAAAGTCCGAGTGGGATCGCACAATTGCTCTGAGACGGCGCCAAAGTGGCTGTCGCCAAGGCGTTGACTGACATTGTGTCGACGCCTCGCACCTTCATAAACCAGGGCACCATGTCCGCACCCTGAATCGTGCATCGCACATATTTTGAGGTGCCTGGGGGGTTGGCCGTGGCGGCCAGGTACGCGGAACCTGCGGCCAACGAAGTGCCGTAGGAGACCGTCACCATAGTGTCAGCAATCGTTGCCCCTTGAAAGCCTACACGATTCTGCGTGGCGACTGCTATGGCCGCAGCAGTGGCACGCGGGAATGCCACGGCTGCGATCGGGTTGCCAGTCAACTCGTAAGACGCAGCCAGCGCGCAGCCATCTGCAGCGTTCTGCAGTTCTGTCTTGTTGACATACAGCCGCCCGCCATCGAGCGCCAGTCCGGCAAACCCGACCAAGACTGCCATAGCCAAGCCGACAATGATCGCAACTGCGCCTCGTTGCGCGCGTGCGCTCTTCGGGACTCTGGGTTTCATCACGACCATTTTTGTTCTCCCCTTTGTTTGAAACCCCTTATCGCCCGCCGCCACCGCCCGTGGTCGGCGCACCGATGACGAAGATGTTCTGCGGCGGTGGTGCCTTGAAACTTTCGACATAGCGGTCCGAGGTCTCGATGACCGCCTTGCCATCCAGCGTGGTGGTGCGGGTGCCATTGCGCGTGGGCGCCTGCGGGTCGATCACCTGGGCGGCGCGCATGCTGCGCGCCGAGTCGCCGAACTGCGCGTCCCAATGATTCCCCTGCGGCGCGGCGCAACCGGCCAAGCCGAATGCGCCGGCCAGCGCCATCGACAGCGTCGAGCGTGAGAAGTGGTGCAGCGGGTTCATCAGTTGCTCTCCGGTTTGACCTGGAAGCCGCCCGCGGCGGAGGGGGCGGCGGGTGCGGTGGCCGGCGTAACCGGGGCGCGGACCGGCGCCTTGTCCTGCGGCTTGCCCTCGATGCGGCCGTCCAGGAACAGCTCCTGCCGCGTCGGCTCGATGTAGCCATCGGTCGGCAGCGGCATACCCGGAGGCAAAGGCTTCACAAGTCGCGGTGTGACGACGAACACCAGCTCCGACCGGTCGGTCTGGAAGTCGGTGCTGCGGAACAGCGCGCCCAGCACCGGGATCTCGCCGAGGATGGGGAAGGCCTTGACGTTGGCGCTGCTGTTGTTCTTGATCAGCCCGCCGATGGCGAAGCTCTGGCCGTCCATCAACTGCACCGTGGTGGCGGCGCGCCGGGTCGTGAACGAAGGCAGCACCGCAGAGTTCACGCCGCCAAGCTGGATGCCAATGCCCTCGCGGTTCAGCTCCGATACCTCGGGGGCAACTTTCAGGTTGATGCGCCCGCCGTCCAGCACCGTCGGCGTGAAGCGCAGTGAGACGCCGAATTCTTTCTCGACCAGTGATACGCGCGTGGTCCCGCGGTCGGTGTCCTGAGCCACCGGGATGAAGATTTTCCCGCCGGCGAGAAAGCTGCCCTCTTGCCCGCTGATGGCCATGACCGTGGGTTCGGCCAGGATCTTCACCACGCCGTCGCGTTTTTCGGCGTCGAGCTGCAAGCCGAAGGTGCCGGAGTTCTTGGCGGCGCTCAACACGCCCGCGCTGCCGGTCAAAAAACCGGCCAGCAACTGGTAGGTGAAGCTGCCACTGGTCTTGTTGGCGGCCAATCCAACGCCCAGTTTGTCGAGCAGGCTCTTTGAAACCTCCGCCACCTTCACTTCCAGCATCACCTGCTGCGGCGAACCCACGCCGAGCATGTTGACGACGCGTTGGCTGCGGCCACCCGACGCGCCGACATAAGCCTGCGCCAGGTCCAACACACGTTGCAGCGCGCCTGGGTCGCTGACCATGCCGCTGAGCACGATGGAGTCGAAGGCCGAACTGACGCGAACCTCGCGCTCGTCGGGCAGCAACTGGCCGATCACGGTTTGCAGCGCGCCGGTGTCCATGGTGACCACCACGTCGAAGGCGGTGCACTGGCCGCGCTGGTCCAGCAATACGACGTTGGTGGAGCCTATGGACTTGCCCAGCAGGTAGACCTCGGTGGGGCTGAGCAGCAGCACGTCGACCTCGGCCACGCCGGGCCGCCCTTTGTCAGCGGACGACCCCGTCGCTTCGGCATCGCGCGCCTCTTTGCTTTTGTTCTCGACCGGCCTGGCCGCGCGTGAACCGTCGGGGTTGCCGAGCAGCACGCGCGTGATCGGGCTGTTGGGTTTGAGCACCGTGGACTTGCCCACGCTGACCTGCACGACCGGCGCAATTTCGACGCGCCCGCATGGCGCCATCGGCTGCACCGTGGTGGTGACGGTGGCGCCGCGCGCCGGGGCGGCGACTTGCGCGAATGCGGCTGGAGCCAACGCGGCACCCGCGGCCAGGGACAGCAGCGCACGTTGCAAAGCAATGGGCCAGGCTGTCGGCGAGGGTCGGGGGGGTCGGCGCATGGGGTCTCCCGTCTTGGACTTGAGTTTCAGAAACATTCACTGGTCTTCGCGGTGCCGCGAATCACTTCGACGCAGACCTTCGTTGGCGGCGGTGGAGGCGCTGCCACTGGTGCGGGCGCAACGGCCACGACCTTGGGCGCGACGCGCTTGACCGGTGCGGGCTTGGGTGCGGGCGCGGACGCCGCCACCACGACGACCGGTGGTGGCGTGTGGTCTTCCTTGAGCAGGGATGATTTGGTCGCGCCTTCGGTCTCGCCCATCAACGGGTCGACCTGATTGCGCAACACCAGCGACAAGGTGCCCACGCTGCGCGCAAGGTCCAGGTTCTCGGCCTGTTCCGGCGTCACTTCCAGCGTGACGGCGTTCACCACCTTGGGCTTGGTTTCGTCGCGGCCGGACTCTTGCGCAATGGCCAGCACCAGAATGCGCTCCAGCACGATCTTGCTGATGGCGTTGCTCACGCCAGCGCGCGCAACACCCTCGTTCTGCGTGTTGACCATGATGTCCACGTAGTTGCCCGGCAGGGCAAAACCGGCCACGCCGACGACGTCGTTGACGCGCACCGTCATGGCGCGCTTGCCTTCGGCCACCACCGCCGACAGGCCGCCCTTGGTGCCGGCCGGCGCGAGCTTGCCTTCAAGAATGGGCTCGCCGCGCGTGACCGAAGTCTTGACGACCCGCGCGTCGAGCACCGCCACTTCGGTGAACGCGCCGGCCGGCACATTGCCCGCCGGCCACTGCACCATGCGCAGCATTTCCGGCGTGATGCGCCCCCCCAGCTCGATGTCCACCGCGGCCACCGCGATCTGCCCGCCCCCCTGGGCCTGCGCCTGCATCCAGCGTGACGCAAACATCACCGCCGCGCCGCCCGCGAGCAGCGCGATCAGCAGCATGAACAATCCTTTTGTGCCTCTCATGATGAGTTCTCCTGGCTTGCGGCGTCAGGCACGCGCCGGTTCGGTTGCAAAGTAGTTGTGCCAGGCCCAGTGCAGCATGCTGGCCGTCAGCTCAGGGGGCCGGTTGTGGTAGGTGGCGTAGTCGGCGATCTGGCTCACCAGGTCGCGCGGGTAGCAGGCCAGCAACGGGCGGGCATGCTTCTCGTGATAGTGCTTGAGCAGGTGGTCGAAGGCGGCGTCGGTGTAGGCCACCTTGTACGTGGTGCAGACCTCGCGCAGGATGCGGCGGTAGTCGTCCACCCCCACCTCGCCGACGAAAATCTTGTAGCCGATGCGGCGCAAAAATGCGTCGTCGGCCACGTCCGACGGCGCCATGTTGGTCGAGAAGAACAACAGCGTGTCGAACGGGATCTGGAACTTGCCGCCGTTGCGCAACATCAGGTAGTCGTGCCGATGCTCCATCGGCAGAATCCAGCGGTTCAGCAACTGGCGCGGGGTGATGAGCTGGCGGCCCAGGTCATCGACCAAAAACAGCCCCCCGTTTGCCTTGAAGTGCGGTGGCGCCTGGTAGTAGCCGGCGCGCGCGTCGAACACCAGGTCGAGCATTTCCAGCGTCAGCTCGCCACCGGTGACAACCACCGGTCGTTCGCACAGCAGCCAGCGGGTGTCGGCCCGGTGGCGGTTGTCGATGGTCAGGTGAGCGTCGTCTGTCTTGTGCGCCGGCCTGTGCACCAGCGGGTCGAAGACGCGGATGATCTCGCCACCCACCTCCACCGCATGCGGTACCGCGATGTGGCCGCTGAGCAGCCGCGCCATCTGCTCACACAGGTAGGTCTTGCCGCCACCGGGCGGGCCGTACAGCATGATCGCGCGGCGCGAGTTCATCGCCGCACCGAGTTGGTCGCGCACCTCGGGGCGTATCACCAGGTCACCCAATGCCTTGGTCAGCTTGACCTGGGTGACGCCCATGCCGCTGACACTTTGCAAGCTCACGCGCGCGCTGTAAGCGCCGATGGGCACCGGCGCCGGGCCGCTGTACAGGTTGCGCGACAGCGCCTCGGCGGCGCGCGCGCGGCCGGCCTGCATCAGCTCGTAGGCCACGTCGCCATCCAGCGCGCCACGGCGGCGCACCTCGACCAGGGCCTCCTTGCGCAACTGCAAGAACAGGGTTTCCAGCAGCGCGGCGCTCAGCTTCAGGTGGCCGGCCAGCTCTTGCAATTGGGTCAGGCCGTGCTGATGCATCACCTTGAGCAGCAGGTCGGTCAGCAGCAGCACCGGCAAGCCGGTTTCTTCCGGCGTGCGTGGCGCGGCCGGCAGTTCGATCGCCTCGGCCGCCTGCGCACTCGGGCGGCGCCACGGGCCCGGCGCACTCTTGGTGCCGCGCGCAAGGTCATCTTGCAGCGTGGGCAGCGGGATCACGGTGGAAGTCATGTCGGTGGCCGAATGTTCATGGGGCGGTGATGAGGCGGAACAGCTCCACACCAGTGCCGCAGGCGATCGCCAGCGCGTAGGGCAACTGGCCTGTGGTGCGCACCGGGGCCTCGATCGCCAGGCCGGCGCCAAGCTGCGCCTTGATGAACGTCGAGGTCAGCATGACGCGCAAGTTGCCCAGCACCTGGCGCAGCGCGCCCGAGCCCAGCGCCACCGCAAGCGACAACACCCCGCCGGCCAGCAGCGTCCACAAGGCCGCATTCGCCACGCTGGGTGCACCTAACCAGACGCCGACCATCGCCAGCAGCTTCACGTCACCGGCGCCCATCGCGCGCAGCGCGTACAGGGGCAAGAAAAGCCCCAGCCCCAGCAGGCCGCCCAGCAGCGCGGGGGCCCAGCCCAGGGCGCCTGCCGGATGGCCGAACAGACCGTCGCCCAATGGGGCCACAGTCTGGAACAGAAGGCCCAGCGCAACGCCCGCCACCACCAGGGCGTTGGGGATGCGCCGGGCGCGCAAGTCGCACACCACCGCGGTGAGCACGAGCGTGGCCAAGGCCAGCATGGTCAGAGGAGCCTGGAGTTCCATGCTCGCCTCGGTTCCTGTGCGCGATCCACTGCGGCGTGCGACATGCGGGTCCGGATCAAGTTGCTGGCTATCAACTTCCGGAGTTCGCTTTCGTGAGCGCGGTCCCGATCTTGCCGAACGTGAGATTCAGTTGGGTGCCAACGATCGTGACCGCGGCGATGATCACCACGGCGATCAGCGCGGCGATCAGGCCGTATTCAATGGCGGTGACGCCGTCTTCTTCGCGGGCAAAGTTCTTGATGAATTGAACGAGTTTCATGGTGCTTCCTCTTCGGTTGATGAATGCCGTCTCCGGCCCTGCAAATCAGCCCTTGTGGGGCCGAAATTCTTGAAATTGCTACTTGATGGCCGCGATCACGGCATCACTCCAGTACTTGAAGGTCTGACCCAGCGCTGTCCCCGTGGACTGAAACCCCGCAATGCAGACCACGGCGATCAGCGCGGCCAGCAGACCGTACTCGACGGCCGTCACGCCGGTTTCGTCGTCCAGGAACCGAGCTGCACTCTGGGGCAAGGTTTTCAGCGTGTGGTTCATGGTGTGGCTCGCTGCGTGGGGCTGTTTCGTTGTCGTTGAGGAGACTTTACGAAGCCGCGAGGGCCTTGCCATCGGCGATGTTGCCCGCCGCTCCTGGGTGCTTGCTCCCCAGTGCCTGGGACAAAGCGACTCCCGCATTCGCGGGATGACTTTCAGGGCGCTCGGTGCTACCCGCATCGCCCAATGGCCGCGCCGCCAGGATGAGGGCCACCAGTTCGGCCGCCGGCGCCGTTTTGTGCAGGCAGGCGCGCGCGCCCAGATGGCGGGCGTGCGCCGCAATGTGCGGGTCGACCAGGCTGGTCAACACGATCACCTGGCAGGGCGCCGCACGATGCAACGCCGGCATCAGCGCCAGGCCGTCCTCGCCGCCGAGGTCGACGTCGAGCACGATCACATCGGGTTGCTGCCGGTGTGCCTGGGCCAGGGCTTCCGCTGCCGTTGCCACCGCACCGACGCCAATGAGGCGCGGATGCTCTGCCGCGATGAGCCCGGTGAGGCCGGCACGAATGCCAGCATGGTCGTCGACTATGAGAACCCGGATCGGGCGATGCATGGGCATGGGGTCTGCGCAGTGATGTGGGGATCGCCGCGGTGGCCACCCCATGAACCAAGACTAGGGCTGGGTGGCGTTTGCAGCGAGTGAGGATGCGCCGGGGTGCGACAGGAGCTTTGTCCTGGGTCGCGCGTCGATTCAACGCGCAAAGTAGCGCAGGGCTTGCACAATGTTCACGTAGTCATCGCTCCATGGCTTGCCGGGCGCGGCCGCGGGCAGCGGTAGCCAGCGGGCGTCGGTGGCAAGGCTGGCGAGCGCGGCTTCGTCGGCCGCCAGCACCAGCACCTGGGCGGGACTGGCCAGTAAAACGCTGGCGTCGGGAATGGCCTTGACTTCCGAGACCCGGCCCGCCATGTGCGCGTCGCGCGCCAGACGGCTCAGGACCGGCACAAGGTTCAAATAGCGATTGCTGATGTGCAGCGCCAGCACGCCACCGGGCGCAAGTTTGGTTCGATAGAAGGCGATTGCTTCGCGCGTCAGCAAGTGGGTGGGAATCGCATCTGACGTGAAGGCATCGACCAACAGGAACGCGTAGCTGCCGTCGGCGGCATTGCGCAGCGTGATTCGCGCGTCGCCGATGACGACCTTGGTCAACGGTGGGCAATCGCGCAGGAACGTGAAGTAGCGCGGGTCTCGAGCGAACTTCTCGACGAGCGGGTCGATCTCGTAGTAGGTCCACTCGCTGCCCCGGGCGCCATAGCACGACAAACTGCCCGCGCCGAGACCGACGATGGCCACGGCACGATCGCCGAAGTTCGGCGCCAGCGCCCTGAAGATTTGGCCGAATGGCCCGTCGGGGTGGTAGTACGTGGCCGGTCGCATGGCCTTGGCCGGGTCGGTGGACTGGACGCCATGCACCGTCGAACCGTGGACAAAGACATTGAGCCCGAGTTCGGTATGGCGATAGACCTTGTAGATGCCGAAGAAACTCCGCGCCGACGCGGTCAATTGGCCCAATGAGCGATTTGCCGGGTTGACGGTCAGCAACATGCCGATGGCCACGGCCGCAAGCCCCAGGCCGAAACGCAGCGGGCGCGGGCTGAAACTGAGCAGCGCGATGCCAATGGCCGGCGCGGCCAGCGCAATGAACAGCAAGCGCCAGACTGGAGGCAGGCCATCCATGGCCGATGTCAGTGCGAACAGGCCCCAAACAATCGGTACCAGGAGGACTGGCAGGAACCAGTCGAGACGTTGATCTCGAACCGAGGTGGCGCCCGGCAACTCGGTGGGCCGCAGCCAGCAGGCGAGGACCAGCGCCAGTGGATACTCGGCCAACCCGGTAAAAACCAGTGGCGCAAGCAATGCCGTGAGCACACCGCCGAG
>JAYSVE010000194.1:0-4915 GCA_043718725.1 Methylibium sp. | reverse complement strand
CAGTTCATAGAACCCACGCATGACCCACTCCAGTTCCAGCAAGACGGTCACCGAGACGAACGATCGTTCGGAGAGCGCTGCGACGGCTGCAGGCCGCTGTTTGGCGGCCTGTGCATCGTCGGCATCGTCGACGAAGAACCGCGCCAAGACGTTCGTATCCAAGGCCCTCATGACTTGCCGCGCCGCGAGCGAGTCAGCAGCGACGCCGGGTCGAAATCCTCCAGGTGACGTGGGGCGCCGCGCGCTGGCGCCTTGACCAGGCCTGCCATGCCGGTCATGTCGGCCGTCGCGACCGAACGGACGACGCGCAGCTTCAGCCCGTCCGAT
This sequence comes from Methylibium sp., assembly GCA_043718725.1. Taxonomy (GTDB): domain Bacteria; phylum Pseudomonadota; class Gammaproteobacteria; order Burkholderiales; family Burkholderiaceae_C; genus LGRD01. The sequence goes on along the minus strand of JAYSVE010000194.1, from coordinate 4,588 downwards.
TCTTCGAGCACCTCGATCCTGGCGCCTGCACCCATACCGAGCCGGCGCCGCAATGCTGCGGGCAACACGATCTGGCCTTTCGAGGAGACTAGGAGCGTCGACATGTTGGTTCCCAAGCCAAGCGAACAGGTTTCATCATAGCCCGGCTTACGTGGTAAGTCAAAGGTTAGGTTGGCGACCCTATGCTCACCTCGAACCATGGCTGTGCGCGTAGGGACACGCGCGTGGTTGACGATCAAGATCGCTACTCGGCCATCCGCTTTGCGACCTCGAATCGGATGGAACGAAGTTCGGCTCTGGGTCGATCAGAGCCAATCGATGAACCCTGTGACCGTCACCAAAGCTGTCGCCGGGTCTCGGCCGGTCACACCGTTGCCGATCAGGCCGGTGGGGCGCTCTGCGCAGCGAAGTCAAGGATGAGCCGGAGGCCGAAGGCTGACGGCGGGGGACATTCGCGGAGCAGAGTGCCCCGCCGGTCTGACGAAGACCGCTTTGAGCTGATTGCGCGTGTTGCGGCTGAACGTGTCGTGCCGCATGGTCAACGCCTCGGTCTTTTCTTCGAGTTCGTTCAGCCGCCTGGCAAGATCACCGTGTGCGGCGGCCAGGGCGCGCACCCGAACGAAGGTGCGCATGATCTCGATGTTGACGGCGATTGCACGCGCACTGCCGAGTACCGAAGACAACATGACCACGCCCTGCTCGGTGAAAGCATAGGGCGCCGTGCGACGACCGCCACGGCCCGGGTTTGAGATCACAGCTTGTGATCTCAACTCCTCAAACTCCTGCGCCGGCAACTGGAACTGCGCTGCCATGAGTTCTCGCTGAACTCAACCCTCGTTGCGCTCCGCCTGCACCTTGCCCTCGGGCCGCTTGCCCAGGATGATCATGCCCAGCACTTCGTCCTCGGTCACGTCGCGGGTGTTGTAGGTGCCGACCATCTTGCCGTTTTTCATCACGGCCAACCGGTCGCTCAGGCCAAACACATCCGGCATGTCGTGGCTGATCAGGAAGATGCCCACGCCTTCGGCCTTGAGCTGCTTGATCAGCTCGCCGACCATGCGCGTTTCTTCGGGCCCGAGCGCGGCGCAGGGCTCGTCCATGATCAGGATGCTGGCGTTGAAGTACAGCGCGCGCGAGATCGCGACCGTCTGCCGCTGGCCGCCCGAGAGGCGCCGCACCGGCACGCGGAAGTTCTGGAAGTTCTTGTTCAGGCGCGCGAACACCTTGCGCGCGTCGGCGTCCATGCGCAGGTCGTCCAGCGTGCGCCAGGGTGTCAGCAGTTCGCGGCCCAAAAACAGGTTGGCCACCGCGTCCAGGTTGTCGGCCAGCGCCAGGGTCTGGTAGATGGTCTCGACGCCCAGCGCCTGGCTGTCGGCCGGGTTGCGGATGTGCGCCTTCGCGCCGCGGATCAGGATGTCGCCGCTGTCGATGGGGTAGGCGCCGGCCAGCATTTTCATCAAGGTCGACTTGCCCGCGCCGTTGTGGCCCAGCAGCGCCACCACTTCGCCGGGGTGCAGGTTGACGCTGGCGTCCTCGACCGCGTGGACGCCGCCGAAGGCCTTGCAGATGTTGCGCAGCGCCACCAGGGGCGCCGCGGTCGTCGCAGGGGTTGGCGTCATGTCACTGCTCCCCGGTCCACTTGCGGTACAGCACGTCGAACACGACGGCGGCAATCAGCACCTGGCCGATGATGACCATGCGGTGGCCGATGGGCACGTCCAGCAACAGCATGCCGCTGTCCAGCGACTGCATGATCAACGCCCCCAGCACCGAGCCGATGATGGAGCCGCTGCCACCCGCGAGTGCCGTGCCGCCGATGACCGCCGCGGCGATGACGTACAGCTCCATGCCGGTGCCCAGCGAGTTGGTGCCGGCGTTCAAGCGGGCGATGGACACGATGGAGGCCACCGTGATCAACACCCCCAGCAGAACGAACAGCATCAACGTGACCCGTTTGACCGGGATGCCCACCAGCGCCGCCGCATCGGGGTTGCCGCCCATCGCGAACACATAGCGGCCAAAACGCGTGCGCCGCACGATGAACGACAGCACGATCGCCACCGCGGCCCAGATCAGCACCGGGATGGGAATGCCCTGCGGCGCGTCCTTGTTCGGGATCTTGTAGGCGTTCATCGCGGCCGCAAAGCCGATCACCACGACGATGGGCACCGCCACGATCAGCGCGTCGACCCAGGGCGGGTTGCTCGGCACGCCGAAGCGGCGCTGCATGCGGCGCTTGTTGAGCATGCCCAGCACCAGCACCAGACACATCGCGCCGGCCAGCAGCCAGCTGGCCGTCACGCCGATGCCGCCGTCGTAGCCGCCGCCCAGGCGCTGAAAAAACTCGTCGTTGACCGGCTGGGTCTTGCCGTCGGCCACCAAAAACGCGGCGCCGCGAAACGACATCAGCCCGCCCAGCGTGACCACGAACGATGGCACACCCAGCAGCGCCGTCAACGCGCCCTGGTAGAGCGACACCACGATCGCCACCGCCAGGCCGGCCAGCGACGCCATCGGCCAGGACCAGCCCTGCGTGTACATCAGGTAGGCCACCAGCACGCCGACGAAGCCCATCACCGAGCCCACCGACAGGTCGATGTGGCGCGCCACGATGATCAACACCACCACTGTTGCGACGATGCCCACCACCGCGGTCTGCTGGGCGACGTTGTAGAGGTTTTCCGGCGACAGGAAGATGCCGCCGGTCAGCATGTTGAAGGCCAGCGCGATGGCCACCAGCACGCCGCCCATCAGCAGCATGCGCCAGTCGAGTTCGGCCTGACGCAAGGATTGAACGATGCCGCCCATGGTGCGCCCCTTCTGTCAAATGAAGCCACGCGTCCGGCCAACGAAAACGCGGGCCGAGGCCCGCGTCTTGCTGGGTCAGACCCGGAGTGTGCCTCCGGATTTGCGGATTACTTGCAAGCGGCCGGAATCTTGTCGCCGGCAACGCCCTTGCACAGCGCGTCCTTCTTCATCCAGCCGGCCTTGAGCACCACGTCGAGGTTTTCTTGCGTGACCGGAATCGGCTTCAGGAACTGCGCGTCGAGGGCGATCTTCTTTTCGCCGCCGCTCCACGATGCCGCACCCGCCACCTTCGTGCCCGCGCCCAGCGCCGAGGCCGCGGCCGCGGCTTCACGGCCGAGGTCGCGCGAGTCTTTCCAGACCGAGACGGTCTGCGTGCCCAGTGCCACGCGGTTCAGCGCGGCATGGTCGCCGTCCTGGCCGGACACCGGAATGCCTTTGATGCCCTTGGCGCTGAGTGCCGCCACCACGCCGCCGGCCATGCCGTCGTTGGAGGCCACCACGGCGTCGATCTTGCCGGCGTTCTTGGTGATGATCTGCTCCATGTTCTTCTGCGCCACTTCGGGCTTCCAGCCGTCGGTGTATTCCTCGCCGACGATTTTGATGTCGCCCTTTTTCACGGCGGCGTCGATGATCTCTTGCTGGCCTTCGCGCAGGAAATTGGCGTTCGGGTCGGTCGGCGAGCCCTTGATCATCACGTAGTTGCCCTTGGGCTGCGCCTTGAGCACCGCGCGCGCCTGCATGCGGCCGACTTCCTTGTTGTCGAAGGTGATGTAGAACACCCCGGGAGCTTCGATCAGGCGGTCATAGGCAATCACCGGCACCTTCTGTTTGGTGGCCTTGTTGACGGCGGGCAGGATCGCGTCCTTGTCCATGGCCAGCACGATCAGCACCTTGGCGCCCTTGGCCATCAGGCCGTCGATGTCGGCGAGCTGCTTCTCGGGCGAGCCGGCGGCATCGGCGCTGATGTACTTGTCGCCGGCCTTCTCCAACTGGGCCTTGATGGCGGCCTCGTCGGTCTTCCAGCGCTCTTCCTGGAAGTTGGACCAGCTCACGCCGACGATGACGTCCTTGGCAAGGGTGGCGCCGGTGCTGAATGCCGCAGCGAGTGCGACGCAAAGAATTCGTGTTGACATGAGAGTCTCCTGGGTGAGGTGCGCTGCGCCGCGCTTTGATGTGCGTGCCGCGCCGAGGGGGATGGGGTCCGGAGCCGTTGCCGAACCCGTTTGGCCGGACCGCATGCTACTGGACCCGGGCCCTGCGCAAACGCCTGCGCCGCGCGGGTCGGCACTATCGATAACCCTCGTCCGCCCGCAAGGCGAGGCCGAATCGGGCCCGTCCCGACTTCAGCGCCTGAACTTCAACGCCAGCGCCTTCTGCGCGATGCAAGCGCCTTGCGCGGCACCCCCCTCGACCGCCGCCCGGTAGTGGATGCCGGCATACAGGCGCGACAACGCCGCCTCGTCGGCCGCGGCTTTGAAGTTCTTGAACGTGCGCGGCCCCCAGCCCCGGTCGTTGTGGGTGTTGTCGGTGAAAGCGGTGTCGGCCCCGAAGGCCTTTGCCAAGACGGCCGCCGCCGCGCTGCTTTGGACCGAATGGCCCGACGGGTATTCCGGAAACGGCGGGGTGTTCATCAACGTCGGCACCCAGTTGCTGTCGATCACCCCTTGCACATAGGTCACCGGGCGCAACAGATTGAGCGTGTACTTGACCTGCCAGGAGGCGATGAAGGCGTCGGCCATCGCCAGGTTCAGGCGGGCGTAGATTTCGGCGGCCTCGGCCA
>JAYSVE010000193.1:0-2132 GCA_043718725.1 Methylibium sp. | reverse complement strand
CCGGCGGCTGGGCCGGTGGCACGCGCATCGGCGAGAGCCTGGCGCAATTCAACCGTGAGCATGCGCCGCGCATCGTCCATTCGCGCACCGCGATCATCATCGCCAGCGACGGCTACGACACCGGCGAGCCGGCGGTTCTGGCGCAGGCACTGGTGGCCTTGCGGCGCCGCGCGCGCCGCATCGTCTGGCTCAATCCGCTGTGCAACCGGCCCGGCTACAGCCCGGCGGCGCTGGGCATGCGCGCCGCGCTGCCGCACCTGGACCTGCTGGCGCCCGGCGCCAGCCTGCGCGACATCGAACGTGCGCTGCCGCAAATCATCGAAAGCCTCAAATGACGACTGCCCCATTGACCACCGGCGAGGGCCTTGAACAGGTGGCGCGCGCGCTCAAGACACAGGGCCTGGCCTACGCGCTGGTCACCGTGGTGCGCACCGTCGCCCCGACCTCGGCCTTCGTCGGCGCCCAGGCGATCGTCGCCGCCGACGGCCAGTTGCATGGCTGGATCGGTGGCGGCTGCGCCAAGGGCGTGGTCATCGCGGCGGCGTCCAAGACGCTGGCCAGCGGCTTGCCCAAGCTGGTGCGCATCAGCAATGAGCAGAGCGTCGAAGACGAAGGCGTCGAACAGCACGCGATGCGCTGCGCGAGCAACGGCACGATCGAGCTGTTCATCCAGCCCTTCAGCGAGCGCCCGGGCTTGTGCGTGCTGGGCACGACGCCCGCTGCCGACGAGGCGCGCTTTCTGGCCGAGCGGCTGGGCATCAAGCTGAACCCGACGCCCGAGTCGGCCAGCATCGTGCTGGTCGCCACGCAAGGCGACGGCGACGAGACGGCGCTGCTGGCCGCACTGGTCTCGGGCGCGGCGCAGGTGCTGATGATTGCGAGCCCGCGCAAGGCCGAACGCCTGCGCTCCGCGATGCTGGCGCGCGGCGCGCCGGCCGATCGGGTGGCGGCGTTGCGCGCGCCGGTGGGCCCCGACATCGGCGCCAGCACACCGGCTGAAATCGCCCTGGCCGCCATCGCCGAAGTGGTGCGCCTGAGGCGCTTTCAGCGGCCCGAGGAGCCCGCGGCCGATGTGCCGCCCGAGGGCTATGTCAACCCGGTGTGCGGCGCGCTGATCACCGCGCCCATGGTGATCCGCCGCCTGGAGCACGACGGGCTGGCGCAATACTTCTGTTGCGATCACTGCCGCCAGGAATTCGAGCGCGAACCCGACAAGTACACCGCGATCTCGCGCCAGCGCGCCGCGGCTGCGCCATGATCGGCGCATCGACCCCATCATTAGAGGCACGATCATGGGATGCTTGATGAAACCCAACGGGCTTTATTCCCGGCTGCGCATCGGCGCGGTTCTGCTGGCCGCCGGCGAAGGCCGGCGCATGGGTGGCGTGCCCAAGGCCTTGATCCGGCTGCAGGGCGTGCCGCTGATCAAGCGCCATCTCATTGCGCTGAGCGGCGCCGGGGTCGATGAAGTGGTGGTCGTCACCGGCCACGCCAGCCCGGCCGTCGAAGCGCAGGTGCAGGTCTTCCCGGTGACGATTGCCCACAACCCGGCCTACCGCGACGGCCAGCAAAGCTCGGTGCGGGTCGGGCTTGGCGCGCTCAGCGGCCCCTTCGATGCGGTGCTGGTGGTGCTGGTCGACCAGCCGCTGATCGGCACCGACGACCTGACCGAGATGATCGCGGCGTTCAAGAAGAAGCCCGGTGGCCATGTCGTCGTGCCCCGTGTCATGGTGGCCGGGCAGGGCCGGCGCGGCAACCCCATCGTGCTCGACGACACCGCGTGCGGCCAGATCCTGGCCAGCGAGGCCAACCTGGGTTGCCGGCACTTCATTGATCGCAACCCCGGGCTGGTGCATGTGCACGAGACCACCAACACCCGCTTCATCACCGACCTGGACACGCCGGCCGATGTGCAGGCCTTGGCGCTGCGCACCGGCTGGAAGCTGGAGCTGCCCGCGCTCGAGGCCGTGGCGTAGGCGGGCGACGCGTCGACCGTCGCGCCGCGAGGCCGCAGATCGCGCCGGTTTCGCGTCGTTTCCTGCACACAAAGCGCCACCTTGTGACGCCCGCGCCGCCCGGGCGCGACCCGACGCGACCGTATCATGGCGCCGTTCAACGGGTCCTTGAATGCG
>JAYSVE010000192.1:0-4918 GCA_043718725.1 Methylibium sp. | reverse complement strand
TCTCGGTGGCGCGGTGCAACAGGCCGATGTGCGGGTCGGCGCGTTGGATCACCTCGCCGTCGAGTTCGAGCACCAGGCGCAGCACACCGTGCGCGGCCGGGTGCTGCGGGCCGAAGTTGAGGGTGTAATTCTTGATGTCAGCCATGAAGATACTGGTTGCCGGCAGTTGCCATCAATGCAAGCCGCCGTAGTGGTCTTCACGGATGATGCGCGGCGTCACCTCGCGCGGCTCGATCGTCACCGGCTGGTAGATCACACGCTTTTTCTCGGGGTCGTAGCGCATCTCGACATGACCGGAAACCGGGAAGTCCTTGCGGAACGGGTGGCCGATGAAACCATAGTCGGTCAGGATGCGGCGCAGGTCCAGGTGGCCTTCGAAGATGATGCCGAACAGGTCGAAGGCCTCGCGCTCGAACCAGTTGCTCGATGTCCAGACCTCGGTCAACGAGGCCACCGACGGAAGTTCGTCGTCAACGCAAAAAACCTTCAGGCGAACCCGCCAGTTCTTGCTGACCGACAGCAGGTGCGACACCACGCAATAGCGCCGGCCTTCCCACGGGCTGTCCTTGTAGCTCGAATAGTCGACACCGCACAGATCGATCAGTTGCTCAAAGCACAACTCAGGGTGGTCGCGCAGGCTCAGTGCGACCGCAGCGTAGTCCGATGCCGCGACCGTGAGGGTGAGCTCGCCCAGGTCGCGCACCAGGGCCTTGATCCGCACGCCGAGTACCGACTCGAGCGCCGCCTGCAAGGTATCGAGCTTCATGGGCGGCGCCTAGCGGGCGATGGTGGTTTCACGGCGAATCTTGGCCTGCAACTGCAGAATGCCGTAGAGCAGGGCTTCGGCCGTCGGCGGGCAGCCGGGCACATACACATCGACCGGCACGATGCGGTCGCAGCCGCGCACCACCGAATAGCTGTAGTGGTAGTAGCCGCCGCCGTTGGCGCAGGAGCCCATCGACAACACCCAGCGCGGCTCGGCCATCTGGTCGTAGACCTTGCGCAAGGCCGGCGCCATCTTGTTGCACAACGTGCCGGCGACGATCATCAGGTCGCTCTGGCGCGGGCTGGGTCGAAACAGCATGCCAAAGCGGTCAATGTCGTAGCGCGCCGCGCCGGCGTGGATCATTTCGATGGCGCAACAGGCCAGGCCAAAGGTCATGGGCCAGAGCGACCCGGTCTTGGACCAGTTGATCACGGTGTCCATGCTGGTCGTGACGAAGCCTTCCTTGAGTACGCCTTCAATGCCCATGGCGCACTTTCGGGATTGACGTCGTCATCGCAATCTCCATCGGCACGGTCATTCCCAATCGAGTGCTCCCTTTCGCCATTCGTAGATGAAGCCCACGACCAGGATGCCCAGGAAAATCATCATCGCCCAGAAGCCGACGGGGCCAATCTCGCGAAGGGCCACGGCCCAGGGAAACAGGAACGCGATCTCGAGATCGAAAAGAATGAACAGGATCGCGACCAGGTAATAGCGCACATCGAACTTCATTCGCGCGTCTTCGAAGGCCTCGAAGCCGCATTCGTAAGGGGAATTCTTGGCCGCGTCAGGCCGATGCGGCCCGAGCAGAAAACCGATCACCTGGGGCGCCACGCCCACCCCCGCACCGACGAGGATGAACAGAATGACGGGCAGGAAGGGTTCCAGATTCATGGTCGGCTTTGGTGGCCAGAGTCCTCAACCAACACCACAATTCGGATCGACCCGAAGCGGCGCGCAAAGAGGAAAAAAGTTTGGTGCCGACGGCGAGACTCGAACTCGCACAGCTTTCGCCACTACCCCCTCAAGATAGCGTGTCTACCAATTTCACCACGTCGGCGGCACACAGAAAATAGGCCTGGATGGCATGAGGATCTGCTCTCCAGACAGCCTTGAATTCTAACCACAAAGGCGGCGGCTCCCATTGGTTTCGCTGCATCGCAGCAGAGCAGCGGGAGCCTCGAACCAGGCCCTCGACAACCGGCCTACTTGGCCGGCACCGCAGCAGCACCCGATGAAGCCGCCGGCGCGGCGGGCAAGGCGGGAACGGCGGGCGCGGTGACGGCCGGCACGCTGGCCCCCGACACCGCGGCACTGGCCGCCGCAGGGATCTGCGCCGCGCCGGTTGCGGGCAGGCTCGCGGCCGGCGCCGACGACGACGGCCGGTCGAGCACGCTGCCGGTCGACGACATCGAACGGTCGTTCGAGGTGTACGCCAAAGTCAGGGTGCAGATGAAGAACACCGCGGCGCACACGGCCGTGGATCGCGACAGAAAGTTCGCGCTGCCGGTGGCACCGAACAGGCTGCCCGACGCACCGCTGCCGAACGAGGCACCCATGTCAGCCCCCTTGCCATGCTGAATCAACACCAGCCCGATCATCACCAGCGCGGACAAGATTTGCGCGGCCACCAAGAGGTTCAACAACACATTCATTCCTTCAACTCCAAAATTTTCAAGAGCGCGCGCCGCTCAGCCTGCGGCGCGACAGATGGCGCTGAAGTCAGCCACCTTCAACGAGGCGCCACCGATCAACCCACCGTCGACATCGGGCAGCGAGAACAACGCTGCGGCGTTGTCCGCCTTGACGCTGCCGCCGTAAAGAATCTTCATCTCGCCCGCCTTCTGCGTGGCGGCCATCAACTGCGTCCGCAGAACCGCGTGCACCGCCTGGACCTGTTCGGGGGTGGCGGTTTTTCCGGTGCCGATCGCCCAGACGGGTTCGTAGGCCACGACGATCTGGGAGATGCAATGCGCCAGGGTGTGGATCACCGCCGACAGCTGGCGCTTGACCACCGCCTCGGTTTGACCCGCTTCACGCTGGGCCAGGGTTTCACCGACACACACGATGGGCGTGAGGTGGTGCGCCAGAGCCGCCTTGGCCTTGTCGGCCACGGTCTGATCGGTTTCGCCATGGAGCGCGCGGCGCTCGGAATGGCCATTGATCACAAAGCGACAGCCGAACTCGGCAAGCATTGCCGCCGACACTTCGCCGGTGTAGGCACCCGCCGTCTGCGCGGAGCAGTCTTGCGCACCCCAGGCCATCGCGTTGCCTTGCAGGGACAGCACCACATCGGCGAGATAAGGGAATGGCGGGCAAACCGCCACCTCGGCACGCCACGGGCCCGCCGCCTTCAGCGCGGCCAACAGATCGGCGTTGGCGACGCGGTCGCCGTTCATCTTCCAGTTGCCGACCACAAGTTTGCGACGTGTCATGGTGAGTCCTTCCGGCGCTTGCGTCACCACACCAGCACCAGCTTGCCGATGTGCTGATTCGACTCCATCAACGCATGCGCCTGCGCCGCGAGCGCTGCCGGGAAGGTCTGATGGATCACGGGTTTGATGCGGCCCGATTCAAGCCACGGCCACACTTTGGCGAGCAACGACCGCGCGATCGCCGCCTTGAAAGCCAGCGGACGGGGCCGCAAGGTCGAACCGGTGACGCTCAGTCGGCGTCGCAGCACCAGGCCGGCGTCGATCTGGGCTTCGACACCGCCTTGCACGGCAATGATGACCAGCCGGCCGTCCTCGGCCAGGCACTTCAGTTCACGCGCCACATAGGCGCCCGCGACCATGTCGAGGATCACGTCGACGCCGCGCCGGTCGGTGAGGCGCTGCACTTCGTCGACGAAATCACTCTGGCGATAGTTGATGGCGTGGTCGGCGCCCAGACGCAGGCAGGCCGCGCATTTTTCTTCGCTGCCCGCAGTGGCGATCACACTCGCGCCGGCGGCCTTGGCCATCTGGATGGCGGTGACACCGATGCCACTGGTGCCACCCTGGATCAGCAGCGTCTCGCCCGGTTGCAGGCGCGCGCGGTCGAACACGTTGGACCAGACGGTGAAGAATGTTTCGGGCAGGCTGGCGGCTTCGATGTCGCTCAAGCCGGCTGGCACGGGCAAACATTGCGCGACCGGCGCGACGCACAACTCGGCATAGCCGCCACCAGCGACCAGCGCGCACACGCGGTCGCCGAGCCTGAAGCCGGCCGCGGCCATGGCGGCTTCGTCGCCCATCACCACCGTGCCGGCCACTTCGAGGCCAGGAAGGTCTGAGGCTCCAGGGGGCACCGGGTACAGGCCCTTGCGCTGCAGCACGTCGGGGCGGTTGACGCCGGCCGCCGCGACGCGGATCAGCACCTCGCCCGGGCCCGAGACCGGGTCCGGACGCTCCACCAGGCGGAGCACTTCCGGTGCACCGTAAGACTGGATCTCGATTGCTTTCATGGCAAGCCCCTGAGCGGCGGTGGAAGCGTTGACGACGCAGAGCCTATTCGTGGTGCGCAGGCTGCGCGTCACGGTCGATCAGCGCCTTCATCGACAGTTTGACGCGGCCTTTTTCGTCCGTCTCCATGACCTTGACCTTGACGATCTGGCCTTCCTTCAGGAAGTCGGTGACCTTCTCGACCCGCTGGTGCGCGATCTGGCTGATGTGCAGCAGGCCGTCCTTGCCGGGCATCAGGTTGACGAGCGCGCCGAAGTCGAGGATCTTGGTGATCGGGCCTTCATAGACCTTGCCGACCTCGACCTCGGCGGTGATCTCCTCGATGCGCTTCTTGGCATGCGCCGCCTTCTCGCCATCGGTCGAGGCAATCGTGATCGTGCCGTCTTCGCCGATGTCGATCGTGGTGCCGGTTTCCTCTGTCAGCGCACGGATGGTGGCGCCGCCCTTGCCGATCACGTCGCGGATCTTCTCCGGGTTGATCTTCATGGTGTACAGGCGCGGTGCGAACTGCGACACCTCGGCCTTGGCGCCGCCCATGGCCTCGACCATCTTGCCGAGGATGTGCAGGCGCGCTTCCTTGGCCTGGGCCAATGCGACTTGCATGATTTCCTTGGTGATGCCCTGGATCTTGATGTCCATCTGCAGCGCGGTAATGCCGGCCGTGGTGCCGGCCACCTTGAAGTCCATGTCGCCCAGGTGATCTTCGTCA
>JAYSVE010000191.1:0-4919 GCA_043718725.1 Methylibium sp. | reverse complement strand
GCGCCGAACGAGTATTTCCTGGTCGAGAATCGCGCCAAGCTCGGGCTGGACCAGCACTTGCCCTCGAGCGGGCTGGCCATCTACCACTGCGACACGCTTGGCTCCAACGAATTCCAGCAAGGCACCGGCCAGCGCCACTACCAGTGCGCACTGCTGCAGGCCGACGGCCTGCGCGACCTGGAGCACAACGTCAACCAGGGCGACGGAGCCGACCTGTTTTCGGCCGTGAGCGGCGTGGCGGCGTCGAACGCGACAACGCCGTCGACGCGCCTGTGGAGCGGGGCCGACTCGGGCCTGGTCATCGCCAACGTCGGCGTGCCGGATGTGCGCATCGGCTTTCACGTCGGCGCCGCCGCAGCCGCACCCACGGCGCATGGGGAGAACCTCAGCGCCGTCGCCATCCCCGACAACAACCCGGGCGGCGTCAGCAGCATGGTTCGCATCGCCGCGGCGGGTTCAGTGCTGCGGCTGGCACTGAGCCTGGACATCACCCACCCCTACATCGGCGACCTGCTGGTGGAACTGACCGGTCCCGGCGGCGCCAAGGCGGTCCTGCACAACCGCGGCGGCGGCGGCGGCGACAACCTGGCGCAGCGCTACGACTCGGCGTCGGTCGCCTCGCTCGCCGGTCTGCTGGGCCAGCCGGCCGACGGCCAGTGGGTGCTCAAGGTGAGCGATCTTGAGGGCCAGGATGTGGGCACGCTCAACCGGTGGAGCCTCGACTTGACGCTTGAAGCCGGCGCGGCGCCGGCCAGCGGTGAAGCCAGCACGGTGCTGTCGATTCCCGACAACCACCCGGCGGGCGTGAGCAGCGGCATCGCCATCGCACGCACCGGCATGGTCGGCCAGCTCAAGGTGGCGATCGACATCACCCACAGCTACATTGGCGATTTGCGCATCGAGCTCGTTTCCCCTGCGGGGCGCAGCGTGGTGCTGCACAGCCAGTTGGGTGGCGGGCAAGACAACCTGGTGGTCAGCTATGACTCGGCCGCGCCGCTGTCGCCGTTGTCGCAACTCACCGGCCAGGCCATGCAGGGCAACTGGACGCTGCGCGTGGTCGACACCGCGCCGGTGGACGTCGGCACCTTGAACAAGTGGTCGCTGGCGATCGTGCCGGCGTTGTGAACCGGCGCCAGCGCAAGTCGTGAGAGCGCGCATAGTCCGTGCATGACCGACATCCCCCAAGACCCCGACACCACCCTTGCCACGCTGCCCAACGGCGTGCGCGTCGTCACGCTGCGCCAGCCCCACCTGGACAGCGCCAGCGTCAGCGTGTTCGTGCGCACCGGCAGCGCGCACGAGAGCCGGCGCCTGAACGGCGCGAGCCACTTCGCCGAACACATGGCGTTCAAGGGCACGCTCGGGCGCGACTGCCAGCGGGTCAACCTGGACGCCGAGTTGCTGGGCGCCGAGGTCAACGCCCACACCGACAAGGACCACACGGCGTACCACATGCGCGGCATGGCGCGCCACGCCGGCGACTTCATTCGGATGCTCGGCGACATCGTGCACCACAGCACCTTCCCGCCGGCCGAGCTGGAGCGCGAGCGCCAGGTCATCCTGCACGAGTTCACCGAGGACGAGGACGACGGCATGACGACGGCGTTCAAGCTGTTCGACAAGGCCTGCTTCGGTGCGCATGCGCTGGCCCAGCCGGTCATCGGCACCCGCGCCAATATCCAGCGCTTGACGCGCGACGAGCTGCTGGGGTATGTGCGCCAGCAATACAGCGGCGTGAACGTCATCGTCGGTGTCGCCGGCAATGTCGATGCGCAGGCGATGTTGCTTGCGGCGCAGGCCGCGTTCGGCGCCATGGACCGCGGCGCGCCGAATGGGGTGGCACCGCCGGCCTACCTCGGCGGCGTGGCCTCGCGCCGCCTGGCCGGTTGCCCGCAAACCCATGTGGTGCTGGGCTTTCCGATCCCTGCGCTGGGCGGCGACCACCACGCCGGCGTCGTCGCCGCGGCGCTGTTCGGCGAAGGCATGAGCTCGCCGCTGATGGACCAGATCCGCGAACGCCGCGCGCTGGTCTACTACGCCGCCTGTTCGGCCGATGTGACCGAGCTGTGCGGGCAGTTCGTGATCGAGGCGTCGACCGCGCCCGAGCACCTTGACGAATTCTTCACCGAGGTGATGCGGCTGCTGGTGGCGCACACCCAAGCCATCGCCCCGGTGGACCTGGAGCGGGCGCGCAACCAGATTGCCGTGCGCCAGTTGCGCGCCCAGGAGCAGCCGTACCAGCGTCTTGAAGATGCGGCGCGCGACCTTTTCGCGCTCGGCCGCGCGCGCTCGCGCGCCGAGCTGGCCGGGCGTGTGCAGGCGGTCACGGCGGAGGCGCTGCGCGCCGAGTTCCGGCGCATGCTGGCCGCGCCGGCAGCGGTCGCCATCGCCGGCAAGGTGGCCACGGGCACCCGCGAGCGGGTGCGTCAGCAGGTCGAGGCTTGCAGGTTGGGCGGCGCCCGGGCGGGCGCCGGGTAGTCGACCGGGTAGTCGACCGGGTAGTCGACCGGGTAGTCGGCCAGGGCCTGGCGCGCGGCGCCTCAGCGCTCGGCGCGCTGCAAGGTGCGCTGGGCCTGCAGCACCACCGGCCGGTCGATCATGCGGCCGTCCAGTTGGGCGGCGCCGGGCGACGCGGCGTCGGCGGCGAGCACGCGGCGCGCCCAGTCCACGGCTTGCGGGCTGGGCCTGAGCGCGGCGTGGATGGGGGCAATCTGGCGCGGGTGGATGCACAGCTTGGCGCCCAGGCCGTGGCGGCGTGCCCAGGCCAGGTCGGCCAGCAGGCGCGCCTCGTCGTCGAGTTGCGATGTGACGCCGGCCACCGGCGCCGCCAGGCCGGCGATGCGCGAGGCGATCACCAGCCGGCTCGCGGCATGCGCCAGGCCGTCGGGGTGTTCGCTGATGTCCAGGTCCAGGTCGAGCGCCAGGTCCAGCGTGCCGAACACCAGGCGCTGCACGCCCACGCTGCCCGCCACCGCGTCCACCATGGCCACGCCGCGGGCGCTTTCGATCAGCGCCAGCACCTGCGCCGCCGGCACCGACCCGCGCACGGCGCCGACCTGTGCGGGCGACTCGGCCTTGGGCAGCATCGCGGTGCCAATGCCGCTGTCGTGCAACAGGCGCAGGTCGTCGGCAAAGTGCGCGGAGGCGGCCTCGTTGACGCGCAACACCACGCGCTCGCGCTGCTGCGCGGTGGCGGCGGCGGCCCAGTTGCCGATGGCGTCGCGGGCCAGCCGCTTGGCGGCCTCGACGACCGCGTCTTCCAGGTCCAGCACCACCACATCGGCGCCGCTGGCCAGTGCCTTGGCAAAACGCTCCGGGCGGTTGCCGGGCACGAACAGATAGGTGCGCGGCGGCATGTCAGATGGCCTGCTCGGCACGCAACGCGCGGTTGGCGTCTGCCGCGAGCCCCAGCTCGGCCAGGATCGCGTCGGTGTGTTCGCCCAGCCCCGGCACCGGGTCCATGCGCGGGTGCTCGGTCCAGCTTCCCGGCGGCAGCAGCGCCGGCAGCGGGCCCACCGCGGAGCCGACCTCACGCCAGCGGTCGCGCGCCTTCAATTGCGGGTGCTCCCAGACCTCTTGCATGGTGTTGACGCGCGCGTTGGCAATCTGCGCCGCCTCCAGGCGCAGGACCACCTGGGCCGTGGTGAGCGGCAGGAACGCCGCATGGATGATCTCGCGCAGGGCCGCGCGCCCGGCCACCCGTCGGGCGTTGCTGCTGAAGCGCGGGTCGCTCGCCAGCAGCGGTTGTTGCAACACCGTCGCGCAGAAATTGAGCCATTCGCGTTCGTTTTGCAGGCCCATCATCACCGTGCCGCCGTCGCCGGCCGGGAACGGGCCGTACGGGAAGATGGTGGCGTG
Source organism: Methylibium sp. (assembly GCA_043718725.1). Taxonomy (GTDB): domain Bacteria; phylum Pseudomonadota; class Gammaproteobacteria; order Burkholderiales; family Burkholderiaceae_C; genus LGRD01. The sequence goes on along the minus strand of JAYSVE010000191.1, from coordinate 1,061 downwards.
CGCGGCGCCGCTGCGCGGCGGCGGTGGGGCGCCGTCGAACGCGTAATAGAGCGGGTAGCTGGTCCATTCGGCCAGCGCTTCGAGCATGGAGATGTCGATGTGCTGGCCGCGGCCCGTCAGGCCGCGCTGCAACAGGGCCGCCAGGATGTTGCTGTAGGCGTGGCTGCCGGCGGCGATGTCGGCGATCGAGGCCCCCGCCTTGCACGGCTCGTCGGCCGTGCCGGTGACGGACAGGAAGCCGGCCTCGCTCTGGATCAGCAGGTCGTAGGCCTTCTTGACGCGGTACGGTCCCGGGCGCAGCGGGTCGGCGCCGTAGCCCGAGATGTCGCAGACGATGAGGGCGGGCTTGAGGGCCGACAGCCTGGCGTAGCCCAGGCCGAGCCGGGCGGCGGCGCCCGGGGCGAGGTTTTGCACCAGCACGTCGGCTTTCTCAAGCACCAGGCGTTCGAGGATCCTGCCGGCCTCGGGGTGCTTGACATCCAGCGTCAGGCTTTCCTTGGAGCGGTTGGTCCAGACGAAGTGCGAGGCCAGGCCGCGCACCCGCGTGTCGTAGCCGCGCGCGAAGTCGCCACTGCCGGGGCGCTCGATTCTGATCACGCGCGCGCCCAGGTCGGCGAGCTGGCGGGTCGCGAAGGGCGCGGCGATCGCGTGTTCCAGCGCCACGACGGTCAGGCCTTTGAGGGGTTGCACGGTGTCTCCTTCAGCGCAGCGCGGCGGTGGCGTCCATCGTCAGCCAGCCTTCATGGTCCTGGGCCCACAGGTGGACGCTGGCGCCGTCGGGTTGCAAGGCGCCGTGGAGGGTGAACGGATGCAGGTCGAAGGTCGGGCGCACGGCCTTGAACGTGAAGCCCGCGACCTCGGCATCGGGCAGTTGGCGATGCAGCAGGTCCATCAGCAGTGTCGCGATCAGCGGACCGTGCACGACCAGGCCGGGGTAGCCTTCGACCTGGGTCGCGTACGGACGGTCGTAGTGGATGCGGTGGCCGTTGAAGGTGAGCGCCGAGTAGCGCAACAGCAGCACCGCGTCGGGCACGACGGCGCGTTGCCACGCCGCTGCGTCG
>JAYSVE010000020.1:0-13937 GCA_043718725.1 Methylibium sp. | reverse complement strand
AGGCTCCGATGTTGAAGTTGCTCATTGCGGTCGATGGCTCCGACGCGGCCAAGCGTGCGATCGAGGTGGTCGCAACGATGGCCCGGGCACCGATGGCGCTGGAGGTCACGCTGCTCAACGTGCGCGAGCCGCCGATCATCTATGGCGACTTGCCGGTGGTCAGCATCGACGAGATCGAGGCGGCCCTGAAAAGAGAACAGGACCACGTCCTGGCCGAGGCAGAGGCGCTGGCGCTGGGTTGTGGGCTGACGCTGCGCCCGCCGCAGCGGGCCGTGGGCCTGCCGGGGCCGGAGATCGTGCGCGTGGCCGCCGAACAGGGCGTCGACCAGATTGTCCTGGGCACGCACGGCCGGGGCGCGATGGGCAGCCTGTTCATCGGCTCGATTTCGCAGCGGGTGGTGCACCTGTCCAAGCTGCCGGTGCTGCTGGTCAAGTGAGCTGGCGGCCAGGGCGGGCGCTCGTTCAGGCCTGATCGGCCGGCGGCCGGCGCGCGGTTCACACCGTGCGCCGCGCGGCGCTCATCAGGCAACCTCCGTGCTGCGCACTGCGGTATTCGCCTTGGGACGGCCCGGCGGCTCATCGGGCGACCTCCGTGCGGCGCACTGCGGTATTCGCCTTGGGACGGCCCGGCGGCTCATGCGCCCCGGGCGGAGACAATACCGGCATGACCGATTGGCTGTTGATGGCGCTGCTGGTGCTGATGGCGCTCACCTTGATCCTGCTGCTGTGGCTGGTCTTGCGACGCGCCGACGACGCCCCGCTCAAGTCCCTGGGCGAAGCCTTGCAGGAATCGTCGCGCGGCCACTCCGAGCGGCTCGAACGCGAACTGCGCACCGAAGTGCAGGCCAGTGCGCGCGGCTCGCGCCAGGAACTGGCGTCGACGCTGACGCTGTTCCAGCAGACCTTGCTGAACCAGTCCGGCGACGTGGCGCGCACGCAGAACGAACAGATCGATTCGTTTCGAACCCAGTTGTCGGCCATGCAGCAGGCGGTCGGCCAGGCCTTGCAAACCGCCACCGCGTCGTTGGCGCTACAGAGCCAGAGCGGGCGTGAAGCGCAGGACATGGCCCTGAAGCGCCAGGCCGAGGCCAGCGCCCAGGCCTTGCAACGCTTTGGCGACACGCTGAACGAACAACTGCGGCTGCTCTCCGACGCCAACGAGCGGCGTTTTGCCGAGGTGCGCGCGACCGTCGAAGAGAAGCTCAGCGCGCTGCAGCAAGGCAACGAGACCAAGCTGGAGCAGATGCGAGCCACGGTGGACGAAAAGCTCCACGCCACACTGGAGCAGCGCCTGGGCGAAAGCTTCAAGCAGGTGGCCGATCGGCTCGACCAGGTGCACCGAGGCCTGGGCGAGATGCAGTTGCTGGCCAAGGACGTGGGCTCGCTCAACCGGGTGCTGACCAACGTCAAGACGCGCGGTATTTTTGGCGAAGTGCAACTGGCCGGCTTGCTCGAACAGGTGTTCACGCCGGATCAGTACGCCACCAACGTCGAGACCGTGCCGGGCAGCGGCGCGCGGGTCGAATTTGCCATCAAGCTGCCCGGCCGGCGCGACGACGGCGCCCCGCTGTGGCTGCCCATCGACGCGAAGTTCCCGCGCGAGGACTACGAGCGCCTGCTGGACGCGCAAGAGCGCGCCGATGCGCCAGGCGCCGAAGCGGCGGGAAAGGCGATCGAGCAGCGCCTGCGGGCCGAAGCCAGGACGATTCGCGACAAGTACGTGGCGCCGCCGCACACCACCGAGTTCGCCATCCTGTTCGTGCCCACCGAAGGTCTCTATGCCGAGGCACTGCGGCGGCCCGGCCTGATGGAGGCATTGCAACGCGAGTACCGCGTCACGCTGGCCGGGCCGACCACGCTGCTGGCCACCTTGAACAGCTTGCAGATGGGTTTCAGAACCCTGGCGCTGGAGAAGCGCAGCTCCGAGGTGTGGGAGGTGCTGGGCGCCGTGAAGACCGAGTTCAGCAAGTTCGGCGAGGTCCTGGCCCGGGCCAAGAAGAAGCTCGACGAAGCCAGCAGCACCATCGATCTGGCCCAGACCCGAACCAACGTGATGACGCGCAAGCTCAAGACGGTCGAGGCGCTGTCCGAGGATCGCAGCCAACGGCTGCTGCCCGGCGCCGAGGCCGAGGTCGCCGACGAAGAAAGTGCTTGAGATGGCGAGCGGTGGCCTCAGGCGCAACCGGCCCACCGCGGCGCAGGGCTGCGGCACCCGCTGGCGACGGTCACCCGCATGGGGCTGACGCGCGCGCTCGTCGCCCTCATCATCGGCCAGGTCGGGCTGCATGCCTGCATGGCGGGCATCCGCATGGCCGCGCCCTTGCAGGCCTTGCGCCAAGGTCATTCGGAATGGGCCGTGGGGCTGCTGATGGGCCTGTTCGCCGCCGCGCCGGTGGTGTTGGCGTTGCAGGCCGGGCGCCTGTCTGACCGGTACGGCTACCACCGGCCGATGCGCATTGCGGTGGGGCTGACGGTGTCGGGCGGCATCATGGCGGTGCTGTCGACCTGGGCCGGCGCGGGGTCCTTCGTGGTCATGTGTGTGGCGGCGTGCCTGGCCGGCACCGACGCGAACTTCGGCATGATCGCCATCCAGCGCGCCGCGAGCCGCAGCGCCCGCGACGCGACCGAACTCAAGCGGGTTTTCAGTTGGCTGGGGGTGGCGCCAGCCCTGGCCAATGCGGTGGGGCCGGTGCTGGCGGGCGGCTTGATCGACCTGGGCGGGTTTCGCACCGCCTTCGCCGGGCTGCTGTTGTTGCCCCTGGTCACCCTGTGGTTTGCCCGGCAGGTCCCGGTCGAGGCGCCGGTTCAGCGGCCCGACCCGCCGGCCGGCCGCAATGCGTGGGGCTTGCTCAAGACCCCGGGGCTGCGCCGGCTGTTGCTGGTCAACTGGTTGCTCTCGTCGAGCTGGGATGTGCACGCCTTCGTGGTCCCCATCCTCGGGCACGAACGCGGCTTCAGTGCGTCGGCCATCGGCGGGGTGCTGGCGGCCTTCGCCATCTCGGTGGTCGGAGTTCGCCTGGTCATACCGGCGCTGGCCCACCGCTTGCGCGAAGCGACGGTGCTGGGGGTGTCCATGGTGTGGACGGCGCTGGTCTTTGTCGTCTATCCGCTGGCGCACACGGCCGGTTTGATGGCGGCCTGCGCGGTCTTGCTGGGCCTGGCGCTGGGCGCGGTCCAGCCGATGATCATGAGCACCTTGCACCAGATCACACCGCATGATCGCCATGGCGAGGCGATCGGCTTGCGCTCGATGACCATCAGTTTTTCAAGCGCCCTGATGCCCTTGGTGTTCGGCTTTGCCGGCGCGGCGATCGGCGCGGCGCCGCTGTTCTGGCTGATGGCGGTGGCGCTGGGGCTGGGCAGCGTTCAGGCCCGGCGCATTGCCGAATCGGGTCCAGGCGCGAAGATCAGAACTTGATGCCCCCCGGCGCCGGCACGATCTCGGGCTCGACAGGCGCGCGTTCGAGCTGGGCGCGTGGTGTCGGAGCTTGTGGGACGACCTTGGCGACCTCGCGGCGCTCGGTCAACGGCGTGGCCGCCGGGTACTGGTAGTTGGCCGGCAGGCGGGATTCGCGCGGGTAACCGGCCGCGTCGAGGTAGGAGTTCCAAACCTCGGCCGACAGGCCGCGCAGGGTTTGCGCGCCCAGGGTCAGCGTGGGCGCTTCGCGCGCACCCGTCAGGCGTTGCAGGGCGTCGCTGTCATCGGTGGTCAGAACGTGCTTTTCGCTGAATGGCACGCCGCGCTGGCGCAACAGTTGGCGCGCGCCGTCACAGGGTTCGCAAACCCCGAAGTTGACATACAGGGTGGCCGGGTAGCGCGACGTGGCCTGGCGCAGGTCCTGGGGCAATGCCACCTCGTTGGAAACCGGCGTGGCGCGTTTGCCAACCGACGTGACCTTGCCCTCGGCGGGTATGGGCGCGCGGTCGGTGTATGTGATTTTGCCGTCCGGTCCGACCACCTTGTACTGCGCCTGTGCCACTGGCAGGGCCAGCAGGGCCAGCAACGGCGCCCATTGCAGCATCTTCAAGCGGCTCGGTGGCATGCGGTTGAATCGTGTCAAGGCGTTTCCAGGCGGTGGGACTAGGGTGAATCTGTTGCGCTGCACGATCGGCTTCACGATGCTGCGGCCGGGTTGCCGCCGGACAGGCCCTGGTGGCGCAGCAGCGCATCGATGCGCGGTTCGCGGCCGCGAAATGCCTGGAAGCTTTCCATGGCGCTTCGGCTTCCGCCGGCTTCAAGAACACTTTGCCGGTAGCGCCGGCCCGTCTCCACATTGAGCACACTGCCGCCGGTGGCCGATTCTTCAAATGCGCTCCACGCATCGGCCGACAGGACCTCCGCCCATTTGTAGCTGTAGTAGCCCGCGCTGTAGCCGCCCGCGAATATGTGCGAAAAACTGTGCAGGAACCGGTTGAAGGCGGGCGGGTGGATGACCGCCACCTCGCTGCGCACCTGATCCACCAGGCCCTGGATGTCGGCATGGGCCAGCGGTTCGGCGTGCAGCCGCATGTCGACCAGCGAATACTCCACCTGACGCAGAGTGGCCAGGCCGTTGTGGAAATTCTTCGCGGCCAGCATGCGGTCGAACAGGGCGCGCGGCAGCGGCTCGCCGGTCTCGACGTGGGCCGAAAGGTGCTTCACCACCTCCCACTCCCAACAGAAGTTTTCCATGAACTGGCTGGGCAGTTCGACCGCGTCCCATTCCACGCCCGAGATGCCCGAGACGCCAATGTCGTCGACCTGCGTCAGCATGTGGTGCAAGCCGTGGCCGAACTCGTGAAACAAGGTGGTCACGTCGTCGTGGGTGAGCAATGCCCGCTGGCCATCGACCGGGGGGGCGAAATTGCACACCAGGTTGGCCACTGGCGTTTGCAGCCGGCCCTCCGGGCGCACCCAGCGGGCGCGCACGTCGTCCATCCACGCGCCCGGGCGCTTGCCGGGCCGGGCGTAGGGGTCGAGATAAAACTGGCCGACCAGGCTGCCGGCGCGCTCGATGCGGAAGAAGCGCACGCTGGGGTGCCAAACCTCGGCCACGTCCGGGCGAATCTGCACCTCGAACAGCGTCTCGACGATGCGGAACAGTCCTTCGAGGACCTTGGGCTCCGTGAAATAGCGTTTGACTTCCTGGTCACTGAACGCGTAGCGGCGCTCCTTGAGCCTTTCGCTCACGAAGGCCAGGTCCCAGGCTTGAACATCGTCCAGACCGAGTTCGGCGCGCGCGAACTCGCGCAGCTCAGTCAGGTCGTGTTCCGCGCTGTGGCGCGAGCGCCGAGCCAGGTCGTGCAGAAAGTCGCAGACCTGCGGCGCCGAGTTCGCCATCTTGGGCACCAGCGAAACCTCCGCGTAGTTGTCGTAGCCCAGCAAGCGCGCCTGCTCCTGGCGCATTTCAAGCAGGCTGCGCATCAGGGCGCTGTTGTCATGGGCGGGTTGGCCCAGCTCGCTGGCGCGCGTCACGTAGGCGGTGTACAGGCTTTGCCGCAAGGCGCGGTTCTTCGCATACTGCATGACCGGGAAGTAGCCCGGAAAGTGCAGCGTGAGCTTGTAGCCCGCCCGGTGCTCGGCGAGTGCGGTGGCGCGCGCCGCGGTCTTGACATCGGCAGGGACGCCGTCGAGTTCGGCTTCGTCGGCGAAGTGGCAGAAGCTGTCGGTCGCGTCCAGCACATGTTCGGAGAAGGCCTGGGCAATTTCGGCCTGGGCTTCCTGAAGCTCGGCGAAACGCTTCTTGGCCGCGCCGCGCAGCTCGGCGCCGGAGAGCACGAAGTTGCGCAGCGCATTGTCCAGGGCCTTGGTCCGGGCCGGGCTCAGGATCGATGCGCCAGGGCCTGCCTTGATGGCCTTGTACTTTGCAAACAGGCGTTCGTCAGCGCACATGCGGGTGTGAAATTCGGTGACCTTGGGCAGGTTTTCCGAGTAGGCCGCGCGCAATGCCGGGGTGTCCGCCACCGCGTTCAAATGTGACACCGCGCCCCAGGCCTGGCCAAGCCGCTCGGTGGCCACGTCCAGCACGCCCGACAGCGCCTCGTAGTCGGCCGCAACCGCCTCGCTGGTGGCGAGTTCAAGGGCTTCGTTGGCGCCGGCCAGCAGCGCATCGATTGCCGGCGTGACGTGCTCGGGGCGGATCGCGGCGAAGTGCGGCAGGCCAGCGGTGTCAAGAAGCGGATTCATCGGAATTTCCTTATTGAGCGGATGGCGTCAGAGCGTTGCGGCGGGCGCCACGTTCCGCCGCGTCGACCGTGTTCACGAGCAGCATCGCAATCGTCATCGGACCAACGCCACCGGGCACCGGTGTGATGGCCGCGGCGAGCGCCGAAACCGCGGAAAAATCCACATCACCGCACAGCTTGCCGTCGTCGCCGCGGTTGATTCCCACATCGATCACGATGGCGCCGGGCTTGACCATGTCGGCCCGCAGCGTGTTGCGCCGCCCCACCGCGACCACCACGATGTCGGCCTGACGCGTGTGAAACCCCAAGTCGGGAGTGGCACTGTGGCAGATCGTGACGGTGGCGTTGGCTTGCAAGAGCAGCAGCGCCATCGGTTTGCCGACGGTGTTGCTGCGCCCGATCACGACCGCATGTTGACCGCGCAGATCGATGCCGGTGCTCTCGATCAGCTTCATACAGCCGATGGGCGTGCAGGGACGAAAACCCGGCAGGCCGGCCATCAGCGCACCGGCGCTCAACACGCCGTAGCCGTCCACGTCCTTGTGCGCCGCAATGGCTTCGATCACATGGTGCGCGTCGATGTGCCTGGGCAACGGCATCTGGACCAGGATGCCGTGAATCGCATCGTCGCGGTTCAACGCCTTGATGCGCGCCAGCAATTGCGCCTCGGTGCAATCGGCGGCGTACTTTTCGAAAACCGAATGCAGGCCGGCTTCCTGGCAGGCCCTGACCTTGTTGCGAACGTAGACCTGGCTCGCCGGGTCGTCGCCCACCAGCACCACCGCCAACCCCGGCGTCACGCCGTCGCCGCGGAGGGCCGCAGCGCGTTTCGCGACGCCGAGGCGGACCTGTTGCGCCAACGCGGTGCCGTCGATCAGGCGAGCGGGCATGGCGGCTCCAGAAGGACAGCAAGCGTCGACAGATCGGGCAGACGCCCGCGCCGATGCAGGCGCAAGGCGGTTCGCCGGGCAGGACAGAGAACGGGGCTCAAAGCCCCGTCGTCCGTGGTGGTGGGCGACGCCCTTGTCATCGACCGGGTGGGATCAACCCGCCGGCGCCTTGGATTGCGCACCGAGTGCGATCTTGAGCAGATCGGCGACCGTGTTGGCATTGAGCTTTTCCATGATGTTGGCACGGTGCGCCTCCACCGTCTTGATGCTGATGCCAAGGTCGTCGGCGATCTGCTTGTTCAGGCGGCCGGCGACGATGCGCTCGAGCACCTGCGCTTCGCGAGTGGTCAGGCGCGACAGCAAGGCGTCGCGGCTGGCCGCTTCCTGGTGCTGCGAGAAGGCGGCGCGTGCCTGGTCGAGCATGCGCTCGACCAGGCCCAGCAGTTCCTCTTCCTTGAAAGGCTTCTCGATGAAATCCATCGCGCCTTTCTTCATGGTCGTGACCGCCATCGGCACGTCGCCGTGACCGGTGATGAAGACGATCGGCAACGGTGACCTGCGGTCCATCAAGCGGTCCTGAAGTTCCAGGCCGCTCATGCCGTCCATGCGGATGTCAACGATGAGGCAGGCCACTTCGCGAGGGTCGAAGCGCGACAGGAAGGATTCGGCGGAGTCGAAGCACTTGACGCGATAGTCCTTGCCCTCCAGCAGCCATTGCAACGAGTCACGCACCGCTTCGTCGTCATCGACGACATAGACCGTGCCCTTTTTCGGAATCAAGCTCATGTGGTCACAGCCGTGTTGGAAGGTGAATGGGCTTCGGATCGAGGGATCTCAACAGGCAGCGTAAAGGAAAATACGCAACCCGTGACAGCCGTTCCATTGTAGAGGTTTTGGGCCCCGATCCGACCCCGGTGGCTTTCGACGATGGAGCGGCACAGGCTCAAGCCGATGCCCATGCCGTCGACTTTGGTCGAGAAGAACGCTTCGTACAGGCGGCCGATCACTTCGTCCTTCAAGCCAGGGCCCTTGTCGGTGATGCTGAACTCGATGACCCCGCCTTCTTCAGCGTTGTGGCGCGGGATCACCCGCAGTTCGATGCTGCGCCGCGATGGCGGCAACTGGGCGTTGTCGATCGCCTCGGCGGCGTTCTTGAGAAGATTCAGCAGGACCTGCTCGATCAGGATCGGGTCGACCATCAGCGTCGGCATGCGCTGGGCCACGTAGGTCTGGATCGTGACATTGCGGCGGCGCAATTCGATTCCCGCAAGATCGACCGCATCTTCGACGATGCTGCGCGCCTGGGTGGCCTGGCGTTGCGGTTCGCTGCGTTTGACGAAGTTGCGGATGCGGTGAATGATTTGACCGGCGCGCTCGGCCTGCCGCGAGGTCTTTTCAAGGGCCGCGATCAGATCGTCCTTTTCAATGGCGTCGCTCTTGACACGCGACACCATGCCGTTGCAGTAGTTGGTGATGGCCGTCAACGGCTGGTTCAATTCGTGCGCCACCGACGAGGCCATTTCCCCCATCGTCATCAGGCGGCTGGTGGCCTGGGTTCGTTCGGCCTGGGTGGCTGCCAGCGCCTCGGCGATCCGGCGCGCGGTGATGTCGGTCGCGATCAACATCTGCGCCAGGCGGCCGTCGGTCCATTGGAGGTAGCGCGCGCGCACCTCGAACCATTTCTGCAACGGTTCGACAAACACATCGCGCGAATCCGACCCTGCGTCGGTCAACTGGTGGGTCGGCAGACCGCTCAGGTTGTCGACCGAATCGTCAGCCTCGGCCAGGTACGGTCTGCCGGGTTCGCCGCCGGCCAGCAGCGCGTGCCCATGCGAGTCGGCGCCGAACCACACTCGGTAGGAGCGGTTGGCGAACAGCAGCTCACCCTGCTGGACCGACAGCACCGTCACCGCGGCGTCCAGGCCTTCGAGCACGGTCGTGAATCGTTCGTGCGAGGCCGACAACTGATCGCGAATCCGCTTGGCTTCGGTGATGTTGGTCATCGAGGTCATCCAGCCGGTTTGTTGGCCCTTGGAATCAATGAGCGGCGAGACGTACATGCGCGCATCAAACTGGGACGCGTCCTTGCGCTGCACCTTGACCTCGATGCCGCCGGCCGGGCTGCGCCCCTGCAACTCCTGCTGCAACAGGCGTGTGTTCTCATCGATCCGGTCGGGTGGCCAGTAAGGGAAGGGCAGCATGCGGCCCATCAGTTCGGTCTCGGAGAACCCGGTCATCGCGCAGAACGCCGGGTTCACATAGGTGATCTTTCCGGCCTTGTCCATCGCCCGCATGCCGGTGAGCATGGAGTTTTCCATGGCGCGGCGAAAGTTGGTTTCCGAAACCAGCGTTCTTTGCATCTGCAAGCGGCGGCCCATGTGGCGCCAGGTTCCGAGCAGCATCCACAGCGTCAGCATCGACAGCGCAGCGACCATCCAGAACAAGGTGTTGCCGATCAGCCCGATCGAGGTTCGGTAACCCTGGCCGCGCAGGACCAGGCCGCGTCCGACCGGTGCGACGGGGATCTCGTGGATGATCGAGGCGCGCTTGGCGGCGCTGCCGGGCATCGCGCCGACCGTGCTCGCCAAGGCCCGGTCTTGCGAGTCGACCAGGCTGATGGCGTGTCGGTTCGAGACTTCGGACGGCACGAAGTATCGCAACAGGTTTTCAACGGAATACTCAGCGATCAATGCGCCGACGAAGGTGTTGTGGTCGATCAACGGCACATGCACCTGGAACACGGCGGTGCCATAAGTGTCCATGAACGGCTGCGAATAAACCGGCTGGCGCTGACTGCGCGCGGCGGTGAAGGCCGCTTCGGGCTCGTTGGGTTTGCCACTTTGCGGCAATGACGTGGACGTGCTGTCGCCGGTGATGCCGGTTTCGGCGTGGAACGTGGTGGCCGAGTGGCTGGCCCGGCTGGAGCGGTTGGCGCCGAGCCAGATCAAGTTGGTGACTTCGGGTCGTTCGCGCGCAAAGCTTTCGGCCTGGCCGATGAAGTCGGCGGGGTCGATCGCCTGCGTCGCGATCTCCCTGGCGATGCGCACCAGTTGCTCCTGGTTCTCGATCAGGCGCAAGCGAATCTGTTGTTGCGAGATTTCGGTGTCGCGTTTGACCGACTCCTGTTCGCGTTCAAACTCCTCGTTGCGCAGGTACCAAAACGCAAGGATCATCGCCGCCAGGAACAACAGCACCGATGCCAAAGGGCCGAAGGTGGCGTAGCGGTCCTGACGGGCGGCGGATTGGCGCCTCCACCATTGGCCGAAAAGGCGTTGTGGCCAGCTTTTTGGGGTGTGACGGAAAGGGTTTGCCTCGTTGGCGGGTCGCATCCCGGGATTATCGAGCGGCTTTGTCAGTGGTGATCCGGCAATGGCTTGGCGGGGGGCGATTGGCGCATCAAAATCCGCAATATGAAATGTTATCGCGCCATTTGGAAGTATCAATGAGTTGTGCGAAACTTGGGTCAACCACTCACCCCATGATGGAGACAAGCATGTCCGCGTTGCCTGATTCATTCCGCGTTGCCATCGGCAATGACGCCGACGCTCAAGAGACAGGGGAGTGGCTGGATGCTCTTACTGCCGTGATTGCGACGGAGGGCCGCGAGAGAGCCCACTTCCTGCTCGAACAACTGCTTGAGCATGCGCGGCAGAACAGCATGGACATGCCGTTTTCGGCCACCACCGGCTACGTCAACACCATCGAGACCGACGAGGAAGAGCGCTGCCCGGGCAACCTGGAGATCGAGGAACGGCTGCGAGCCTACATGCGCTGGAACGCGATGGCGATGGTGGTCAAGGCCAATCGCCTGAGCCCCGAGGACGGCGGCGACCTGGGGGGCCATATTTCCAGCTTTGCATCGGTGGCCAACATGTTCGGCGCCGGCTTCAACCATTTCTGGCACGCCGAGAGCGAGGGCCACGGCGGCGACCTGTTGTACATCCAGGGCCACTCATCGCCGGGCATCTACGCCCGGGCCTTCATGGAGGGCCGCATCAGCGAAGAGCAACTGCTGCACTTCCGCCAAGAGGTCGATGGCAAGGGCATTTCCAGCTACCCGCACCCCAAGCTGATGCCCGAGTTCTGGCAGTTCCCGACCGTCTCGATGGGGCTGGGGCCGTTGATGGGGATCTACCAGGCGCGCTTCCTGAAGTACCTGCATGCGCGCGGCATTGCCGACACCAGCAACCGCAAGGTCTGGGTGTTCTGCGGGGACGGTGAGATGGACGAGCCCGAGTCGCTGGGGGCCATTGGCCTGGCGGCACGCGAAAAGCTCGACAACCTGATTTTCGTCGTCAACTGCAACCTGCAGCGCCTGGACGGGCCGGTGCGGGGCAACGGCAAGATCATCCAGGAGCTGGAGGGTGAATTCCGCGGCGCGGGCTGGAACGTCATCAAGCTGCTGTGGGGCAGCTACTGGGACCCGCTGCTGGCGCGCGACAAGGAAGGCATCCTGCGCAAGGTGATGATGGACACCGTCGACGGCGACTACCAGGCGATGAAGGCCAACGACGGCGCGTTCGTGCGCAAGCACTTCTTCGGCCAGCACCCCAAGCTGCTGGAGATGGTGGCCAAGATGAGCGATGACGACATCTGGCGCCTGCAGCGCGGCGGCCACGACCCGCAGAAGGTCTACGCGGCCTACCACCGAGCCGTCCACACCAAGGACCAGCCGACCGTGCTGTTGATCAAGACGGTCAAGGGCTTCGGCATGGGCAAGAGCGGCGAGGGCAAGAACACCGCGCACCAGACCAAGAAGCTCACCGACGATGACGTCAAGAGCTTCCGCGACCGCTTCAACATCCCGGTGTCGGACGAGCAGATCGCCGCCGGCATCCCGTTCTACAAGCCGGCCGACGACACGCCCGAGATGCGCTACCTGCACGAGCGCCGCAAGGCCTTGGGCGGCTACCTGCCGCACCGCCGCGCCAAGGCCGACGAGAAGCTGGCCGTGCCGCCACTGGAGACCTTCAAGGCGGTGCTCGACCCCACCGCCGAGGGCCGCGAAATATCCACCACGCAGGCCTATGTTCGTTTCCTGACGCAACTGCTGCGCGACAAGGAGCTGGGCCCGCGCGCCGTGCCCATCCTCGTCGACGAAGCACGCACCTTCGGCATGGAAGGGCTGTTCCGCCAGATCGGCATCTACAACCCCGCGGGCCAGAATTACACGCCGGTCGACAAGGACCAGGTGATGTACTACCGCGAAGACAAGGCCGGCCAGATCCTGCAAGAGGGCATCAACGAGCCCGGCGGCATGAGCAGCTGGATCGCGGCGGCCACGTCGTACTCGACCAACAACCGCATCATGGTGCCGTTTTACGTGTACTACTCAATGTTCGGTTTTCAGCGCATCGGCGACCTGGCCTGGGCCGCCGGCGACATGCAGGCGCGCGGCTTCCTGCTGGGCGGCACCTCCGGGCGCACCACGCTCAACGGCGAGGGCCTGCAGCACGAAGACGGCCACAGCCACATCCTGGCCAGCACCATTCCGAACTGCATCAGCTACGACCCGACCTTTGCGCACGAGGTCGGCGTGATCCTGCACCATGGCCTCAAGCGCATGGTGGAGCAGCAGGACAACGTCTACTTCTACATCACGCTGCTGAACGAGAACTACCCGATGCCGGGCCTGAAGACGGGCACCGAAGAGCAGATCATCAAGGGCATGTATTTGCTGGAAGAGGGCGCCAAGAAGACGCCGCGCGTCAACCTGCTGGGCAGCGGCACCATCCTGCGCGAAAGCATGGCCGCCAAGGCGTTGCTGAGCAAGGACTGGGGTGTCTCTGCCAATGTGTGGAGCTGTCCGAGCTTCAACGAACTGGCCCGCGACGGCCAGGACGTTGAGCGCTGGAACCTGCTGCACCCGACCGACAAGGCGCGCGTGCCGTTCGTCGCGCAGCAACTCGAGAAGTACGCCGGCCCGGTGATCGCGTCGACCGACTACATGAAGAACTACGCCGAGCAGATTCGAGCCTTCATGCCCAAGGGCCGCACTTTCAAGGTGCTGGGCACCGACGGGTTCGGCCGCAGCGATTTCCGCTCCAGGTTGCGCGAGCACTTTGAGATCAACCGGCACTACATCGTCGTCGCAGCCCTCAAGTCATTGGCCGACGACGGCACCGTGCCGGCGGCCAAGGTGGCCGAGGCCATTCTCAAGTACGGCATCAACGCCGACAAGATCAACCCGCTTTACGCTTGAGCAGGCGCGCATTCCCGCGCCTGCGGGAAGGAGCGACAGCCAACGAGTTCATCGCCCTGGTGCGAAGACCAATAACGACGCTGGAGAGACAACATGGCCGTGGTCGAAGTCAAGGTTCCTGACATCGGGGACTTCAAGGAGGTCGATGTCATCGAGTTGCTGGTCAAGCCGGGTGACACCGTCAAGGCCGAGCAGTCGCTCATCACGGTCGAATCGGACAAGGCATCGATGGAGATCCCGTCCTCGCATGCCGGCGTCGTGAAAAGCGTGAGCGTGAAGATTGGCGACAAGGTGGCCGAAGGATCGCTGCTGTTGATGCTGGAGACCGAAGAAGCCGCCACCACGGTGGTTTCGGCGCCGATTGAAGCGCCCGCCACGGCCACGCCGGCGCCCACCGCGGTGCCTGCCGCGGCTGCCGGCCCGGTCGACGTGGTGGTGCCCGACATCGGCGACTTTGATGAAGTTGCCGTGATCGAGGTTTTTGTCAAGGTCGGCGACAGCGTCAAGGTGGAACAGAGCCTGATCACCGTTGAAAGCGACAAGGCGTCGATGGAAATTCCGTCTTCGCACGCTGGCATGCTGACGCAGGTGCTGGTCAAGGTGGGTGACAAGGTCAAAAAGGGGTCACCTGTGGCGGTGCTGCAAGGCGCTGCTGGTACTGCTGCTGGTACTGCTGCTGG
>JAYSVE010000190.1:0-4923 GCA_043718725.1 Methylibium sp. | reverse complement strand
TGAACAGTTCCAAGTCCGAACCCGTCGATGAAGTTCGCGCCAAGCCAGCGATCGAGCAGTTCCTGCTCAATGACGCCAAGCGCAAGTTGATCGATGCCAACATGAAGGCGATGCGCGCTTCGGCCAAGATCGAATACCTTGGCAAGTTCGCCGCGGCGGCGGACGCCGCAAGCGCCACGCCAGCACCAGCACCAACGCCCGCTCCGGCGGCCAGCAGCGGCTTGAGTGCCGACGCCATCAGCAAAGGAATGGGGCTCAAGAAATGATGTACCGCGCACTGAAAACTTTCGCAACCGCACTGTTGGTCTTGATGTTTGGCGGCGGCGCGTTGGCGCAGGCCGTCGCCGCGAATGAGTATCGGCTCGGTGCCGGCGACGTGATTCGCATCAATGTCTATCAAAGCCCCGATCTCACGCTCGAAACCCGCATCGGCGAGGCCGGCACCGTCAGCTACCCACTGCTGGGCAGCCTGCGACTCGGCGGGCTGACCGTCACCCAGGGTGAAAAGCTGGTCGCCGATGGGCTGCGCAATGGCAACTTCCTCAAGCAGCCGCAGGTCAGCATCCAGGTGGTGCAGGTGCGTGGCAACCAGGTTTCGGTGCTCGGCCAGGTCAACAAGCCCGGTCGCTTTCCGATCGAAGTGGCCGACATGCGCCTGTCCGACCTGCTGGCCACGGCGGGTGGCATCGCGGTCGGTGGCGCGGACACGCTGAACCTGGTGGGTACCCGCGGCGGCAAGGCCTTCCGCAAGGAAGTCGACCTGCCCAGTCTGTTTCGTGGTGATCGGCGCGAAGACGATGTGCCGGTGCAAAACGGCGACGTTCTGTTCGTCGACCGGGCCCCGATGATCTTCATCTACGGTGAGGTGCAGCGCCCCGGCACCATTCGCCTGGAGCGCGGCATGACGGTGATGCAGGCGCTGGCCACCGGTGGCGGCCTGACCCAACGCGGCACCGAAAAGGGCATGCGCGTGCACCGCAAGGCGGCCGACGGCAAGACGCAGATCATCCAGCCCGCCATGGACGACCCGTTGCGCGATGGCGACGTGGTCTATGTGCGGGAAAGTCTCTTTTAGGCGCCACTCGGTATGAATTTCAATCAGACACTTGCGATTCTGCGAGCGCGCTGGTGGCTGGTGCTGCTGGTGCTGCTGCTGACGTTCGGCCTCACCGTCACCTTCATTGGGTATGTGTCCAAGATGTACACCGCCACGGCGCTGATGGTGGTCGAAACCAAGCCCGACCCCGTCTCCACAATGATGTTTGGCGGCATGGCGTCGCCGGTGTTCATGGCCACGCAGGTCGATGTGATCAAGAGCGATCGGGTCGCCAACCGCGTGGTGCGCAACCTCAAGCTCGCCGACAACCCGCAGGTTCGCGCGCAGTGGCTCGACGCGACCAGCGGGGCCGGCAGCCTGGAGGCCTGGCTGGCCGAGACCTTCCGCAAGCGGATGAGCGTCAGCCCCTCGCCCCAGTCGAGCGTGCTGACGGTGTCGTACCAGGCGGCCGACCCGGTGTTCGCCGCGGCACTGGCGAACGCGTTTGTCCAGGCCTACCTGGAAACCAACCTCGAGTTGCGTGTCGACCCGGCCAAGCAGTATTCGACCTTCTTCGACAACCGTGCCAAAGAGGCGCGTGAGCGGCTCGAGGCCGCGCAGGCAAAACTGTCGAGCTACCAGAACGACAAAGGCATTGTCGCCACCGACGAACGGCTCGACATCGAAAGCGCCCGCCTCTCCGAACTGTCCAGCCAGTTGGTCACGCTGCAGGCCCTGTCGTCCGAATCGGGCAGCCGCCAGGTGCAGGCGCAGGGCGGGTCCGGCGACCGCATCCAGGAGGTCCTGAACAACAGTCTGGTGTCCGGACTGCGCTCGGAAATGCTGCGCAATGAAGCCAAGCTGCAAGAGTTGAGTGCGCGCCTGGGCGACAACCACCCCCAGGTCGTGGAGGCCAAGGCCAACATCTCCAGCCTGCGCGGCAAGATCGAGTCCGAGACCCGGCGCGTGACCAGTGGCGTGGGCGTCTCCGCCAACATCAACCGCCAGCGCGTGAACGAGGTCCGCGCGGCGCTGGACGCGCAGCGCACCAAGATGCTGCGCATGAAAGGCATGCGCGACGAAAGCTCGGTGCTGGTGCGCGATGTCGAAACCGCCCAGCGCGCCTATGACGCCGTGGTGACGCGCTACAACCAGTCTTCGCTGGAAAGCCAGGCCACCTTGAGCAACGTCAACGTGCTCACCCCGGCGGTACCGCCCCTGGAGCCTTCCACGCCGTCCCCCTTGAAGATTGCGCTGCTGTCCATCCTGGGCGGGGCGGCTTTGGGCGTGGGTGCCGCGCTGCTGTGGGAACTGCTGGACCGGCGCGTTCGCACCAAGGACGACGCGTCGGCGGCGATGGGTGGGTTGACCGTGCTCGGCGTGCTGCCCCGTCCCAAGTCACGCCTGCGGCTGGACAAGCAGCATGCGCGCCTGACACAACAACGAATGATGGGCCGCTTGGCCCCCCCAGGCAAAGGCGCTTGAGTCATGGAACGATTTCGCGACTCTTCTTTGCGGCACCTGCCGGGCCCCGACACCAGCACGGTCACGACCAAGGCCCCCAACATCGGGCGCTCCATTGGCGACATCATTGCCAAGAGCGGCAAGCTCAGTGATGAACGGATCGAACACATCCTGGCGCACCAGCGTGAACAAGGCGGACGCTTCGGGCAGACCGCGGTCGCGTTGGGCTATGCCACCGAAGAAGACGTCCTGTTCGCACTTTCCGAACAGTTCAAGTATCCCGTCGCGAGCGAAGAACAGCGCCGCCTGAGCCCGGAGTTGGTGGCCCTGAACCAGCCGTTCTCGCGCCAGGCCGAGGTCTTTCGAAGCATCCGCAGCCAATTGCTCGTCAACGTCTTCGGCGAGCAGTCGCCGCCGCGTCGCGCCCTGGCCGTGGTGAGCCCCAATTCGGGCGATGGCAAGACCTTCTTTGCCGCCAACCTGGCGGTGACGCTGGCCCAGTTGGGCGGGCGCACCTTGCTGGTGGATGCCGACTTGCGTGCCCCGCGCTTGCACGAAGTCTTCAACGTCCCCAACGAGGCCGGGCTGTCCGGCATTTTGTCGGGACGTGCCGAGCGCCGGGTCGTCAACCAGGTTCCCGCGGTGCGTGGCCTGTACCTGCTGCCGGTGGGGGTGACCCCGCCCAACCCGCTGGAGCTGGTCGAACGCCCGGCCTTCGGGTTGCTGGTGCACAAACTCATCAAGAAGTTCGACCACGTGGTGCTCGACACTTCGGCCGCCGAGTACGGCGAAGACGCGGCGGTCGTGGCCGCTCGTTGCGGCGCTGCCCTGGTGGTGGCGCGTAAACATTCCGCGCGCGTGGCACTCTTGAAGGACCTGGCCGAAACACTGCATCGGTGTCCCGACACCATGGCCAGTGTCATCCTGAATGAATACTGAAGTGCTGCCTGCCCCACCGACTCGCGGTGCGGTTGCCGGCAACAGCACATTGGCCTGGCTGATCGCGCTGGCGGGCTTCGCGGCGATGTACGTGCCGGTGTACTGGTGGGCCGCCCAAACCATCTGGCAAAGTGAGGAGCATGGGCATGGCCCGCTCATCCTGGCGGTGCTGGCGTGGCTGTTCTGGACGATGCGCCAGCAACTCGTCGAAGCGCCCGCCGTGCCGGCGCCAGCGCTTGGCTGGCCGGTGTTTCTGCTGGGCCTGGGCATCTTCGTGCTGGGCCGGGCCTTCAGCATTTCCATCCTCGAACTCGGATCGCAAATTTTCGTCGTCGCCGGTGTGCTGTTGTTGCTCAAGGGCGTGCCCGCGCTGCGAATCGCCTGGTTCGCGGTCTTCTACCTGATCTTCCTGATCCCGCTGCCGGGCATCCTGGTCGACGCCATCACCGGCCCGTTGAAGCAATGGATATCGGTCATCGTCGAGACCCTCTTGTACGCGGCCGGCTACCCCATCGCTCGAACCGGCGTCACGATGACCATCGGCCAGTACCAGTTGCTGGTGGCCGATGCCTGTTCGGGCCTGAATTCCATGTTCAGCCTGTCCGCGCTCGGCACCTTGTTCATGTACATCATGGCGCGCAAGAGCAAGCTGCACAACGTCATCATGCTGGCCGCGATCCTGCCGATCGCCTTCGTCGCCAACATCATTCGCGTGATCATCCTGGTGCTGCTCACCTACCACCTTGGGGACGAGGCCGGCCAGGGGTTCTTGCACGGGGCGGCGGGCATGGTCTTGATGCTGGCCGCACTGGGCATCTTCTTCGCGCTGGATGCCATTCTTGCCTTCATCGGTGCCCGGGCCAAAGCGCCAGCCACCGTGCGCTAGAAGCCCGCGCAGCCAGAAAATTGCCGTTCCCGCCATCTCGGACTCGCCGCCGCCATGCCTGAGCACCTGCGAGCGTTGGTCGTCATTCTCGGGCTCGCCGTGCCGGTCTTCTGGATCGCCCAGCGCGTGCTCTGCCCATCGGTCATCGATGAAGGTGATTTCGTGCGGCGGCGCAACCTGTGGTTCGGCATCACGCTGGCCGCATTCCTGAGCCACAACTACTGGTTGTTTCTGGCCATCTCGACCGTGTTGATGCTGTGGGGCGCCAGCCCGCGGCGCGAGCGCAACCCGATGGCCTTGTTCTTTTTTCTGCTGTTTGCGGTGCCCGCCTTCAAGGGCTCACTGCCCGGATTGGGCATTTTTCAGCATTTGTTTGAGGTGAACCACCCGCGGTTCCTCGCCCTCTTCATCTTGCTGCCGGCCGCCCTGCGCCTGAACAAGGACCCCACCGCACCCCGTCTCGGGCGGTTCGCGGCGGACTGGTTCCTGATGGGTTATCTGCTCCTTCAGGTCGTTTTGTACTTCGGGGCGACCACGTTGACGCAAACCATGCGAGCCGGTTTCTACCTGGTGGTCGACATGCTGTTGCTCTACTACG
>JAYSVE010000189.1:0-2135 GCA_043718725.1 Methylibium sp. | reverse complement strand
GCGCGGCCACCGCGACGAACTGCGCCGGCTGTACGAAGAGCGCGAGTTCGGCAAGGCACTGCGCGAGACCATGCTGCTGGCCGACAAGGTGAACGGCTTCGTCGACCAGCACAAGCCCTGGGAGTTGGCCAAGCAGGCCGGCCAGGACGCCGTGCTGCACGACGTGTGCACGGTTTGCATCGAGGCCTTCCGGCTGCTGACGATCTACCTCAAGCCGGTGCTCCCGGCGCTGGCCAGCCGGGTCGAGGCCTTCCTGCGTGTGCCCCCGCTGCAGTTCGACGACGCGGCGCGGGCCCTCGGCGCCCACACCATCGGCCCCTACCAGCACCTGATGCAGCGCGTCGACCCGAAACTGCTGGACGCGCTGCTGGAGCCACCGGTGACCGAGGCGCCGCCACCCGGCGGCGAGGCGCTGGCGGCAGAGATCCAGGTCGACGATTTCGCCAGGGTCGACCTGCGCATCGCCAGGATCATGGCCTGCGAAAGGGTTGCCGGCTCGACCAAGCTGCTGCGCCTGACGCTCGATGTCGGCGAAGCCAAGCCCCGCAACGTCTTCAGTGGCATCCAGTCGGCATACGAACCCGAACGACTGGTCGGCAAATTCACCGTGATGGTGGCCAACCTGGCGCCGCGCAAGATGAAGTTCGGCGTCAGCGAAGGCATGGTGCTGGCGGCATCGCACGCCGACGCGAAGGCCCACCCGGGGCTGTACATCCTTGAGCCCTGGCCGGGTGCGACGCCGGGGCTGAGGGTGCGCTGAGCGACCCCATGGCCTTGCCGCAGGTTCACCCTTTCCGCCCGCGCCTGCTCGACACGCTCAAGGACTACAACCGCGCCCGCTTCATCACCGACCTCGGCGCCGGCATCACGGTGGGCATCGTCGCGCTGCCACTGGCCATGGCGTTTGCGATCGCGTCGGGCGTCAAGCCCGAGCAAGGCATCTTCACGGCCATCATCGCCGGCTTCCTGATCTCGGCGCTGGGCGGCTCCAGCGTGCAGATCGGCGGGCCCGCCGGCGCCTTCATCGTCATCGTCTACGGCATCGTGCAACGCTACGGCCTGGCGAATTTGCTGATCGCGACCGTGCTGGCCGGCGCGTTGCTGTTTGCGATGGGCTGGTTCAAGCTCGGCGCGCTGGTCAAGTACATCCCGGTGTCCATCGTCATCGGCTTCACCAACGGCATTGCGGTGCTGATCGCGTTGTCGCAAATCAAGGATTTGTTCGGCCTCAAGACGGGGCCGGTTCCGGCCGACTTCTTTGCCCAGGTCGAGGCCATCGTGACGCATCTGGGGGATTTCGATCCCTATGCCTTCGGGCTCGGTGCGCTGTGCCTGGGCGGCCTGTTCCTGTGGCCCCGATTGTTCAGGCCGGGCAAGATGCTGCCCAACGCCCTGCTTGAACGGCTCACGGTGCGCACCGCGGCGCGCATGCCCGGGCCCATCGTCGCGCTGGTGTCGCTGTCGCTGCTGGCGGCCCTGCTCGACCTGCCGGTGGAAACCATCGGCTCGCGCTTTGGGGGCATCCCGCAGGCGCTGCCGTCCTTCGAGTGGCCGGCGCTGACCTGGCGCAGCGCCCAGCAGTTGCTGATACCCACCATCACGATCGCCATGCTGGGCGCGATCGAGTCGCTGCTGTGCGCGCGCGTGGCCGACAACATGACCGACGTGAAGCGCCATGACCCGAATCAGGAACTCATGGCGCTGGGCGTGGCCAACATCGTCACGCCGTTCTTCGGCGGCATTCCGGCCACCGGCACGATTGCGCGCACCGTCACCAACGTGCGGGCGGGCGCCACCAGCCCGGTGGCCGGCATCGTCCACGCCGTCACGCTGTTGCTCATCGTGATGGTCGCCGCGCCGTTGGCGGCCAGTGTTCCGCTGTCGGTGCTGGCCGGCATTCTGCTGTTCGTCGCCTGGAACATGGGCGAATGGCACGAGTTCGCGAGGTTGCGGCATTTCAGTGTTCGCTACCGCACCATTCTGCTGGGAACCTTTTTCCTGACCGTGGTGTTCGACCTGACGGTGGCCGTCGAAGCCGGGCTGTTGATGGCCTGCGTCTTCTTCATCTACCGCATGAGCACGCTGTTCACGGTCAACCCCGACCTGTCGCCAGCCGCCGGCGCGTTGCCCGGCGT
>JAYSVE010000188.1:0-4927 GCA_043718725.1 Methylibium sp. | reverse complement strand
GGTCGGCGATGTGCCGCAGCGCGTAGCCCATCACCAGAAAGTCGGCACTGGCATCGGCCAAGGGCAACTTCTCGGCCCAGCCTTCGAGGCAGCGCACGCCTTTGGGCAGCCGGGCCTGGGCCATCATGCCCGGGCTGGGATCGACGCCCACCAGCCGCTCGGGCTCGCCGGTGATGCGCAGGATCTCGGCGGCCACCAGGCCCGTGCCCATGCCCACGTCGACCACCTGCATGCCGGGCTTCAAGCCGGCCCGCTGCAATGCCTGGCGGCGGTAGCGTGAGCCGCTGCCCAGCCCAAGCAGCATTTCCAGGCGGTTGTAGTCGACCGCGGTGTCATCGAACGTGCGGCGCAGGAACGTCTGCCTGGCGGCTTTGTCGCCGTCGGCGTAGTAGGCATTCAGCGCGCTGTGCGGCAGGTGCACAAGATCGGCGTCGGGGTGGTTGGAAGGGGTGCTCGGCATGGTGGGCTTCGGGGCTGCTTCGGCAAAAGATTTGATGGCGCGCGAACCCGTGGAGTTCAGCCGGGCATGATACTTCCGCAGGGCTTGCAGCCCCTGACGGGGCGGAGCCGGCGATGTCCGCTCTGGTAAAGTCGCTCGCTTCGCAGCCAGCGCAAAGACACCGCCAAAGAGTCGATTTTCTCTTGCGGGCGCTGGCGTCACAAGCCGCCCGGCAATGGGCGCCACCGAACTCCAGGCACGCATGACTTCTGTTCAAAACGATCTGCAACGGGAGGTTGCCACGCTCCTGGTTGAAGCCCTCAATCTGGACACCGCGCCCGAGGCCATCGACCCGCAGGCGCCGCTCTATGGCGAAGGCCTGGGGCTGGACTCGATCGACATCCTTGAGGTCGCGCTGGTGGTCTCCAAACGCTACGGTTTCCAACTCCGCTCCGACGACGAGGACAACGTGCGGATTTTCACCTCGCTCGCCAGCCTGGCCGAGCACATTTCCAGCCACCGAACGGCCTGATCGCCATGCAAGCCCGCTATGCATTGGCGGCGCTGGCCAGCCTCGGTTACGTCGCACTGTCGCAGTGGCTGATGATCAGCGCGCCGGCGTCGCCCTGGAACGCGGTCGCGTTGCTCGGCCCCATGCTGGGCGTGGTCGGCGTGTGGGCGTGGCGTGCGCGTCATCGCGTTCTGAGCGGGTGCGCCACAGCGGCCATCGTCGCCTTGTGTGCACGCGCGGTGCTGGGCAGCGACATGTCGACCGAGGGTCTTTATGTCGCCCAGCATGTGCTCATACATGCCGGCCTGGCGCTGTGGTTCGGCGCCACGCTGCGGCCAGGGCGCCAGCCGCTGGTCGAAATGCTGGCCGAGCGTGTGCACCGCCAGTTGACGGCGCCGATGCGCGTGTACACACGCAAGGTCACGCTTGCCTGGACCCTCTATTTCGTCGTGATGAGCCTGCTGTCATTGGCCCTGTTCTTCGGCGCGCCGTTCGCGACCTGGGCCACCTTCGCCAACTTGCTGACGCCGCTGGCCGTGGCGCTGATGTTCGGCGGCGAATACCTGTTGCGCTACTGGCTGCACCCCGATTTCGAGCGTGCCAGCATGGCCGACGCGATTCGGGCCTACGTGCATCCGCGCCCACCGCCTGCGCCGTCCCGCACCGACCCGGCCGCGCCTAGCCCATGAACCGCCTGCCGTTGATCTGGGCCACGGACCTCGACCTGCCGCTGGCCTGGCGCGCCGGGCACGCCATCTCGCGCCGGCAATACCTGGCCGATGTGCACGCGCTGGCCCAGCGCATGCCGGCCCGCGGCCCGGTGCTCAACCTCAGCGCCGACCGGTATCGCTTCGCCGTCGGCCTGGGCGCGGCCATGTTGCGGGGCCAGTCCAACCTGCTGCCGCCCAACCACACGCCCGACACGGTGGCGCGCCTGCTTGAGCTGTTCCCCGAGGTCTACGGCCTCGTCGATGAAGGCGAGACCCGCTTTGCGCTGCCAACCGTGCAGCACGTGCCACCCGCTGAACCAGCCGGTGGCCGTGGAGCCGAGGCGGTCCAGGTGGCCGCCGATGCCGTGACGGCACAAGTGCTGACCTCGGGCTCCACCGGCAGCCCGGTCCCGCACGCCAAGACCTGGGGCCTGCTGGTGCAGAACACCGAAGCGGGCGTCGAGCGCCTGGCCGAACAGATGGGCCGCCGCGACCTGCTCGGCGTGGCGCTGGTGGCCACCGTGCCGGCGCAGCACATGTACGGTTTCGAATCGAGCGTGCTGGTGGCCATGCTCGGCGGTGCCGCGTTCGACACCGAACGGCCGTTCTACCCTGCCGATGTCGTGCGCGTGCTGGCCCGGGTGCCGCGCCCGCGCATGTTGGTAACGACACCGCTGCACCTGCGCACGCTGCTCGAATCCGGCCTCGACCTGCCGCCAGCGGACCTGGTGGTCTGCGCCACCGCGCCGTTGTCGCCGCAACTCGCCGCGCGTGCCGAGGCCGCCTTCGCCGCGCCGCTGATGGAGATCTACGGCTGCACCGAAGCCGGCCAGGTGGCCACGCGCCGCACCACCTCCGGCCCCGAATGGCACACCTACCGCGGCCTGGTGCTCTCGGGCAATGGCGAACATTGCATCATCAGCGGCGGCCATGTGGCGCAAGCCACCGCGCTGGCCGACGTGCTGGAGGTGCTGGACCCGTGCCACTTCAGGCTGCTGGGGCGCTCCAACGACCTGATCAACATCGCCGGCAAGCGAAGTTCGCTGAGCCACCTCAACCACCACCTGAACAGCGTCGAGGGCGTCCAGGACGGCGCGCTTTGGTTGCCACCGGAGCAGGACGCATCCTCGGGCGAGGTGGTCCGCCTGGTCGCGTTCTTGGTGGCGCCGGGCCTGACGCGCGAGCACATCCTGAATGCCTTGCGCCTGCGTGTCGATGCGGCCTTCCTGCCGCGCCGCATCGTCTTCCTGCCCGCGTTGCCGCGCGACCCCACGGGCAAACTGCCGGCCGCCCGGTTGGCCCAACTGGCCCAGCAGTGGCTCGGCGACACGGCCAGGCGCACGCCTGATTGAACCCCCGCCGACCATGGCCCCGATCACCTTGCGGATACCCGCCGACCACCCGGCCTTCGAGGGTCATTTCCCCGGCAACCCCCTGCTGCCGGGCGTGGCCTTGCTGGCCGAAGTGATCGAGGCCGTGCTGAACGAGCCCGACCTGGCCGCCGTGCTCGGTCGGCGACCGCGGATCGGCGTGGCCAAGTTTCTCGCCCCGGTGTTGCCTGGTGCGACGCTGGCCCTGCGGCTTCACCACACCGGCCAGCGGCTGCACTTCGAAGTGCGCGAAGGCGAGCGGGTCACCGCGTCCGGGCAGTTCGATCCGGCCATCGGAACGGGGCTCGAATGAGCGCCCGGCACCCGGTCGGCGTGAACGCTCCCGGCGACGTCGTGGCGCCCGCCTGGACGCGCCAGAAGGAGCGCAGCAGCATGTGGGTGCTGCGGCTGATGCGCTGGATCGCGCTGCGCGCCGGACGGCCGGTCGCGCGCTGTGTGCTGCACCCGATCACGCTGTACTTCCTGCTGGTGGGTGCGTCGACACGGCGCGAGTCGGCGCGCTTCCTGGCCCGCGCCCTGGGCCGGCCGGCCGGCTGGCGCGACGTCTATCGCCATGTCCACACCTTTGCGTGCACGGTGCTGGACCGGGTCTACCTGTTGCAGGAAACCTGCCCGTCGCTTGAATTGCGCACCACCGACATCGACATCATGGACGCCCCTCTGGCCAGCGGCAAAGGCGCGCTGATGGTGGGAGCCCACATCGGCAGCTTCGAAGCCCTGCGGTCGGTGGGACACAGCAAGGGCCTGCGCGTGGCGATGGTGATGTACGAAGAGAACGCCCGGCTGATCAACAGCACGCTGGCCGCCATCGCGCCGCAGTCCAGCCTGCACACGATTGCGCTGGGGCGCATCGACGCGATGCTCGGCCTGCGCGACTGGCTCAACCAGGGCGGCATCGCCGGGCTGCTGGCCGATCGAACCCTGCCCAGCCCGTCGGCCCGCTCGCGCACCATGCGCTTGCCCTTCCTGGGCCAACCTGCGCGCTTCTCCGACGGTCCGTTCCGGCTGGCCGCCCTGCTGCGCCGGCCAATGGTCTTCATGGCCGGGCTCTACCATGGTGGCAACCGCTATGAGCTGCGCTTCGTCGCACTGGCCGACTTCAGCCAGCGCCCGGCCGCCACCGGCGCCGCGCTGGAAGCGCAAATTCACGACGCGATGCAGCGCTATGTGAGCATCGTTGAAGCGCTGTGCCGCGAGCTGCCTTACAACTGGTTCAACTTCTTTGACTTCTGGGCCGACGATGCAATTCCTCCCACGCCGGTGGTTCTCTGACGTTTGCCGCGTCGCCATGCTGGCGGGCGCCCTGGCAACGGCCTGGCCGGCCCGGGCGGCCGACGCTCTGGACCTGGCGCAACTGATGCGCACGCTGGCGCAAGTCAAGGCCGGCGAGGCCAGCTTCACCGAGCGGCGCCATGTGGCGATGCTGGAGCAAACGCTGGAGTCGTCGGGCAAGCTGAGCTTCGAGGCCCCCGACACCTTTGTGCGCGAAACGCTCAAGCCGCGGCGTGAACGCATCGCGATCAACGGCAACACGCTGACGCTGAGCCAGGGCAGCCGCACCCGCACGCTGGCACTTGATTCGGCGCCGGAGGCGGCGGTCATCGTCGAGGCGATTCGCGGCACGCTCACGGGCAACCGCGAAGCGCTGGAGCGCAACTTCAAGACCAGCCTGTCGGGCAACGCCCAGCTTTGGCTGCTGGAACTGGTGCCGCGCGAGGCGCGCCTGCGCTCGCAGGTGATCTCGGTGCGCGTGGCCGGCCAGCACGGCGTGGTGCGCGAGGTGCTGGTGGCCCTGCCCGATGGCGACCGCTCGGTGATGAGCATCGACCCGATGCTGCCGGTGGCGCCGGCCAGGCCGGCCGCGCGGCCGGCCAGC
>JAYSVE010000187.1:0-4934 GCA_043718725.1 Methylibium sp. | reverse complement strand
CACGCTGGCCCTGGCCGGGGCGATGCGGCTGGTGGCCCAGGTCGACGAACGCTTTCTCGAACAATTGCAGGTCGGCCAGGACGCCAGCGTGCTGGCCGATGCCTTCCCCGAGCAGCGCTTCGCCGCCCGAGTGGAGTCGATCTCGCCGCTGGTCGATGCGCAGCGCGGCGCCGTCGAGGTCAAGCTCGCGTTGCCGCAGCCACCGCCGGCCTTTCTGCGTGAAGACATGACGCTGTCGGTCGAGGTCGAAACCGCCCGTCGCGCCTCGACGCTGGTGCTGCCGGTGGCCGCGCTGCGGGCCGCGGCGGCGGGGGCCGCAGGCGGCTCCGCGCAGGTGCTGGTGGACCGCGACGGCCGGGTCGAAGCGCGAACGCTGCGGCTGGGGGTGCGCACGCTCGAGGCGGCCGAGGTCCTTGAAGGGCTGGCCGTGGGCGACCGGGTCCTGCTGGGTGAGGCCCCGGCGCCCGGCCACCGGGTCCGCGCCGACCTCGCCGCTGGGGCCGCGCCGGCCACCAGGCGCGCGGGTGAAGACGCCGGCTCGGCCATCACCAACGCGATGGGGCGTTGAACCATGTGGCTCGGTTTCGAACGCATGGTCGCGACCCGCTTCCTGCGCGAAGGGCGCATGCAGACGCTGCTGATCATCGTCGGCGTCGCCGCCGGAGTGGCGGTGGTCGCCTACATCTCGGCGCTGATCACCGGGCTGCAGCGCAACACGCTGGACAAGACCCTGGGCGCGCAGGCCCATGTGACGCTGAGTGCGCGCGACGAGGTGGTGCTCCCGGCGCGCCCGCCCGAGCCCGGCAGCACCGGGCTCACCCAGACCCAGCCCAAGGCGCAGCGACCGCGCTCCATCGCCAACTGGCGCCTGCTGGTGCCGGTGCTGGAGGCGCTGCCCGGCGTGGCCGCGGTGTCGCCGGCGGTGGCCGGTGCCGGCCTGGCGCAGCGCGGCGAGGCGTCGCGGGCGATCGCGCTGCTGGGCGTCGACCTGGACCGCTACGACCGCATCGTCCACCTGCGCTCCAAGGTCGTGCAGGGCGAGGCGCGCCTGGGTGCCGGCGAGGGCATCCTCGGCCGCGACCTGGCCGAAGACCTGGGCGTGCGCGTCGGCGACCGCATCGTCCTGGCCAGCGCCACCGGCACCGATGGGTTGCGGGTGACGGCGCTGGTCGACCTGGGCGTGCGCGAGCTCAACCGGCGCAGCGTCATCGTGCCGCTGCGGGCCGCGCAAAGCCTGGTCGGCCTGCCCGGCGGGGCCACGCAACTCGACCTGGCGCTGGTCGACGTCTGGTCGGCGCAAACGCTGGCCGCCGACCTGTCGCAACGCCTGCCCTACAAGGTCGAGAGCTGGCAGCAGGCGAATGCGCAACTGGTGGCGGCGCTGAACGCGCAGTCGATCAGCACCGGCGTGATCCGCGCCGTGGTGATGGTGGTGGTGGTGCTGGGCATCGCCAGCGTGCTGGTGGTGTCGGTGGTGCAAAAGCGCCGCGAGATCGGCATCCTGCGGGCGATGGGCGCGACCCGGGGGCAGGTGTTGCGGGTCTTCTTGCTGCAAGGGGCGATCGTCGGCGCCATCGGGTCGGCGCTGGGCGTGCTGCTGGCGGTCGGGCTGGTCTGGGCGTTCACGAACCTGGTGCGCGGCGCCGACGGGTTGCCGCTGTTCGTCATCACCTTGGCGCCCGGGCTGGCGCTGCGCATCGCCGCCATCGCCACGTTGTGCGGCGTGCTCGCGGCGGTGGCGCCGGCGCGGCGCGCCGCCCGGCTCGACCCGGCGCAGGCGATCCGCCTGTGAGCCAGCGCCCATGACCCAACGCCAATGAACTCGGACGCGGCGCTGATCGAGCTCAGCGACATCCACAAAAGCTACAACCTGGGCCAGCCCAATGAGGCCGAGGTGCTGCACGGCTTGTCGTTCGGCATCCGTCGCGGCGAGTTCGTCGCGTTGATCGGCCCGTCGGGCTCGGGCAAGAGCACGTTGCTGAACATCATCGGCCTGCTCGAGCGCGCCACCCGCGGCAGCTACCGCATCGATGGTCAGGAAACCGGCGGCCTGAACGACGCCGACCTCACCTTGCGCCGGCGCGACATGGTGGGTTTCGTGTTCCAGTTCCACCACCTGCTGCCGGCCTTCACGGCGCTGGAGAACGTGACCCTGCCGGCGCTGATGCGCGAAGGCCGCGTCACGCCCGCGCAGCGCGAGCGGGCGCGCAAGGTGCTGGCCGACGTGGGGCTGGACCAGGCCATGGGCAAGCGCCCCGGCGAGCTCTCGGGCGGCATGCAGCAGCGCGTGGCGATCGCCCGCGCGCTGGTGCTGGCGCCGCCGCTGGTGCTGGCCGACGAGCCCACCGGCAACCTCGACACCGCCGCGTCGGACGAGGTCTTCGGCTTGATGCGGCGCATGCACGCCGAGCTGAGGACCTCGTTCCTGGTGGTGACCCACGACCCGCGCCTGGCGGCGCGCTGCGACCGCGTGATCGAACTCGTCGACGGGCGCATCGCGCGCGACGAGCCGGTGAGCGCGGCGCCGCCGGCGTCTTGAACCCGATCAGTTCCAGCGGCCGTCGCTTCGGCCCACGCTGAAGCGGCCGGCCCCGAGCAGCGCCACCGCCAGCGCCACCCCCAGGTACAGGGCCTGCAGCTCGATGGCCCAGCCGCCGGTTTTGGACAACGACAGCAGTTCGCCGCTGTGCACCAGCAAGACGGCCACGACCATGTTGACCGCCACCACCAGGGCGGCCACGCGGGTCCAGGCACCGGCGATCAACAACAGCGGCGCGACGATTTCACCGACGTAGACCAAATAGCCCAACGCTGATGGCAGCCCCGCCTTGGCGACCGCGGCGGTGACGAAACCGATGCCGCCGTTCAACTTGCCAATGCCGTGCAGCAGGATCAGCAGGCCGAGCGCGACGCGCAGCAGCAACTTGGCGGCGTCCTGCGGGTCGGCGCCGCGGCCGGTCAGGCGGGCGGGTGGGGCGGTGCGGTAGGACGATGCCATCTCAACTCCTCGGTTCGCGGCGCGAGTGTTGCGCATCAGACATTCTGCGCGCTGTGATTCGGTATTCGCCCTTGGGACGACCCGGCGTGCTCTTGCCATTCGGCCAGCGTAGGGGCCCGTCTTGCGAATCGTCTGTGCGCAAGCGCACACAACGCCGGGGGCGTCGGCCGACCCGCCATTTTGCGCAACCGGCGCGGCCGGGGGCGAGGCCGATACGATGTCGATGCCGATTCCGGCATGCCCGCGGGAAATCCGATGACCCCTTCCGACGAAAACGGCGAACCGACGCTGGAGAAGTGGGCCTTGCTGCTGTTGCTGGTGGTTGTGTCGCTGGCCTTCGGCTGGATCCTGTTGCCGTTCTACGGGACGATTCTGTGGGGCACGATCATCGCGCTGCTGTTCGCGCCGCTGTACCGCCGGCTGTTGACCCGGCTGCACCACCGGCGAACGCTCGCGGCGCTGCTGACCTTGCTGATCGTGCTGGTCATCGTGATCCTGCCGTTTGCGCTGATCACCACCGCGCTGGCGCAAGAAGCGGCGGGCGTGTACCAGCGCATGCAGTCGGGAGAGTTGAATCCGGCGCGTTATTTTCACGGCCTGTTCGATGCGCTGCCGCGCTCGATCACGTCGCTGCTCGACCGTTTCGGGCTGGTCGACTTCGACACCTTGCAGCGCCGCCTGAGCGCCACCCTGGTCAAGGGCAGCCAGTTCATCACCACCCAGGCGCTGAGCATCGGCCAGGATTCCTTCGAGTTCGTCGTCAGCCTTTTCATCTCGCTGTACCTGGCGTTCTTCCTGATCCGCGATGGCGACGCCCTGGCGCGCAGCGTGCGCCATGCGATCCCGCTGGCGCCCGCCCACAAGCGCGAGCTGTTCGGCAAGTTCGCCACCGTGATCCGCGCCACGGTCAAGGGCAATCTTCTGGTGGCGGCCATCCAGGGCCTGCTGGGCGGCCTGGCGTTCTGGTTTTTGGGTGTCGGCGGGGCCTTGCTGTGGGCGGTGCTGATGGCCTTTTTGTCGCTGTTGCCGGCCGTCGGCGCCGGCCTGGTGTGGGTGCCGGTGGCGCTCTACTTCCTGATGACCGGCGCCCTCTGGCAGGGCTTTGCGCTGGTCGCCTATGGCGTGCTGGTGATCGGCCTGGTCGACAACCTGCTGCGCCCGTTGCTGGTGGGCAAGGACACCGGCATGCCCGACTACGTGGTGATGATCACCACCCTCGGCGGCATGGCGGTGTTCGGCATCAACGGCTTCGTCATCGGCCCGGCCATCGCGGCGATGTTCATCGCGGTGTGGCACATCCACGGGACCACGCGGGATTAGCGGGTTGCCTGTTTCGAGTGCGGTCAACGCATTGCCGGTTCGGTTTTCAGCGGCGGATACTGCCGCGGCGCGCGTCAGGTCGCTTCAACCGCCATTCGCGGGCCATGAAGATCCAAACAGAAAATCAGCGCGCTCAAGTTTCGGACGCTGCACGCATTGCACTTGGACTGCCGGTGCTCAAGGGCGTCTTGTTTGCTCTTCAGCGCGAGCGAGTTGACCGGCTGACATGGCTTCTCCCTGTCAATAGCGCATCCCTTCCTCTGCGATGCGTTCGCCCGAGGCTCTGGGCATGGACGATGGCGCCACCACATCGCAGCACCAGCCCAAGCCGCTGAAGTGGCGCTGCAGCACAAAGCCGCAGGGGCCGGTCTCATCGACGATGTGCAGGCTGTTCCCCGCGCTGACCAGTTTGCGCAGCGCCCTTGCTCACCGCGTCGATGCCGCCGGGCACGCTGCCCAGGTGGCGCACCTCGGCCTCGCGCGGCGCGTCGGCCAGAGCGATGTCGATGCTGTCCTGGTGAACATCCAAACCGACGTACAGGGTGCTAGATTTGTGCATGGTCCGTCTCCTGGCAAATTGGCAACGACCCGGCCGAACATCGGTCCGGTGCATGGG
>JAYSVE010000186.1:0-12033 GCA_043718725.1 Methylibium sp. | reverse complement strand
TGCTGCCGGGCCACGACTTCGTCTCGCAAACTATCTACGCCAACGACGGCGGCGGCCGCGACACCGACCCCAGCGATCCCGGCGACTGGGTCAGCCAGGCGGACAAGCAGGCCAACCCGGCCGCGTTCGGCGATTGCGAGGTCGAGACCAGCTCCTGGCACGGCACCGTGATCGCCGGCATCGTCGCAGCGGTCACCGACAACGGCTTCGGCGTGGCCGGCATCAACTGGAACGGCCGCGTATTGCCGGTGCGGGTGGCGGGTAAATGCGGCGCCGAGGTGGCCGACATCGTCGACGGCATGCGCTGGGCCGCGGGCCTGCAGCTCTTTGACGCCAACCACCAGCCATTGCCGCTCAATGCCAACCCGGCGCGGGTCATCAACATCAGCTTCGGCGGCAGTGCCGCGTGCAGCCCGGCCTACCAGGAGGCGATCGACGAGCTGCGGGCCCTGGGCGCGGTGGTGGTGGCGGCGGCGGGCAACGGCTCTGGCGACGTCAAGCGCCCGGCGAACTGCGCCGGCGTGATCGGCGTGGCGGCCCTGAACCGCGACGGCTTCAAGGCCACCTATTCAAATTTCGGTCCTGCCGTGGTGGTAGCCACCGTCGGCGGCGATCCGGTTTCCGAAGGACTGTGGGGCCCGCTGTTGGGCGACGAGGGCCTGCTGACCGTCGACAACCTGGGCATGCAAGGCCCGGACCAGCCCACCTACAGCAACATCAGCGGTACCAGCTTTTCGACGCCGGTGGTGGCCGGGGTGGTCAGCCTGATGCTCAGCGCCAACCCCGCCTTGAGCGTGGCGCAGGTCATTGAGGGTGTGCGCCGCAGCGCCAGGCCGCACGCGGGGTCGCGCCAGATGGCTGCGTGCTCGTCGCAGAATCCCGGGCGCTGCGCCTGCACCGCCGACACCTGCGGCGCGGGCATTCTGGACGCGACCCAGGCCGTGCTGTTCGCGCGCGCGCCCGCAAGCTACGTCGCCACCTCACGGCCGGCCGCGGTGGTCGACAGCAGCGAGCTCAGCGCCGCGCTGGCGCTGGGCCCGGACCTGCCACCGAATCCGCCAACGCCCGCGACCGATTCGGGGGGCGGTGGTGCGCCGTCGATCGGCTGGCTGGCGCTGCTGGGCATCGCCGTGGCCGCGCTGGTGCTCAGTTCGCGGCGAGTCTGGCGCAGGGGCTGAAACCCTTGCCCAATGCGGCGGCACTGAGCGTCGCCACCTGTGCGGCCAGCGCCGGGCTGGCCTTGTCGACCCGCAACATCACGCTGCTGACAGGGGCCCGCACCTCGACCACCTTGGCGCTGCGAATGCCGCGCCCGGCGAACTGTTCGAGGGCGTTCACGGCGTTCGCGTGGTCCTCGAAGCGCCCCAGCGACAGCCCGGGCGAGAGCTCGGGCGGGGCCCGCAGTTCATCGTATTCAATCCGCAGCACGCGCAATTCGGTTTGCTTCCTGGCCAGGTCTTCACGGCCCTTGAACTTGCCCATGTAGACCATCCACAGCCCGGGTCGGGTCGACTTCAGGCTGGCCCACGCGCCCTCGGGAAGGGCAGACTGGACCGTGGCTTCGGCCGCGGCCGCTTCCGCGCCGGAGAAGGGGCCAGCCTCCAGGCAGGCCAGTGCCGCGGCGGGTGCGGGCTGCGTGGCGCCCCCCCGGGCGGCCAGCGACGGGAGAATGCGCACCAGCTCGGGTTGAACTTGCTGGTTCAAGCGCTCGGGTTCACGATCGCCGCGGGCCGGTGTGCCAACAAAGTCGTCGATCCAACCCTGCGTCCAGGCGAAAAAAACCAGGTTCGCCAGCAACAGCATCAGCACCCAGGCCCTCAGCATGATGGTCCCGTCACCGCGGCGCCAGACCCGGCGACCGGTCTCACGCTGACCTCGCCGGAGCAAACTTCCATCAGTCCCGAGGCCGTCTGCACCCGCAAGGCGCCCAGTGCCGACACGCCCCTGGCGATGCCTTCTTGCGCGGCCGGCGCGGTGGTCCGCACCGGCCGCCCCAGCAGCACGTCGCGCGCCGCAAACCGCTCGGCGAACGCCGCAAAGCCTGACCCTTCGAACTGCTTCAAGGCCAGCGCCAGCGGCAATGCCAGCCGGTGCAGCGTGGCCGGGGCGCTGGCGGCCGGGTCGATCTCCCGCAGGCAGGCGAAGCCGCTGCTCGCGTCGTTCACTTCCAGCGGCAGCACGTTGATGCCGATGCCGATGACGGCCAGGCGCTGCGCACCCACCGCCACCGACTCGATCAGGATGCCGCCGAGCTTGCGGCCGGCGCCGGCGCCGTCCATCAGCCACAGGTCGTTGGGCCACTTCAAGCCGATCCGGCCGGCGCCCGGCCCGGCCGGCGCCAGCGGTTCCAGCGCGTCGGCCACCGCCACCCCCACCGCCAGCGACAAGCCGGCCCAGTCGGCCGCCAGCGGCAGCGCCAGTGAAAAAGTCAACGAAGCGCCCGGCGCCGAGCGCCACGGGCGGCCCTGGCGGCCGCGCCCGCCGGTCTGGTGCGCGGCCACCAGCAGGCACGGCTGGACATCGGCCGATCGGCGCCGGAAGGCAGCGCTTTCAACGCTGCGATGCACGCTCGCCGGGGCGTCGTCCGGGCGCTCCTGCGGCGGCGTCGTGCGCATGCGGTCCAGCAGCGTCGTGTTGGTGGAGGCGCATTCCTTGAGCACCTCGATGCTCACCCCATTGAGCACCGGCGCGAGCTGCTTCCACAGCGCACACGTGTCCCAGTGAAGCGATGGATCGGGCATGGGCAGCGCCTATCGTTTGGGCGCCAGCATGGTGCCGCGGCACTTGGGCGCGCCGCAGCGGCATTCGAATTGCTTTTTCACCTTGACCGTGTGGCGCTCGTCCAGGATCAGCCCGTAGTTGTAGAACAACTCAGCGCCGGGCTTGATGGCGCGCAAGGCCTTGATGAAGATCCGGCCGCCCACTTCGTCGGCCTCGCAGTTGGGGTTGCAGGCGTGGTTGATCCAGCGCGCCGCGTTGCCGCCGACCTTGGCATCGATCACGTGTTGATCGTCGACATGGAAATAAAAGGTGTGGTCGGGGTCGCTCGGGTCGTGCGGATGGCGGCGCAGCGCTTCGGGCCAGGTGATGACCTCGCCCTTGTATTCGATGATGACTTCGCCGCGGGTCAGGGCCGTCAGGGCGAATACGCCCTTACCATGCACCCCCGAAAGCCGGACCTGGATGCGGCGCCCGCCGACGGCGGTGGCTTGGTTCAGGGCGGTGGCGGCACGGGCTTGCGTCATCGGATTCTTTGGTTACATTGAATTCATGGGGGCGCGCGTGTGTGCATGAGCGCCCGTGGGCGCACGCGCTCACGCGCGAGAGCCCCGGATTGTAAGGACGCCGCGGGCGCCAGGCCGAGCGCGGCTGAATGAGAAGCCAAGAAGGAAACATGAGCAAGTCACTGATCATTGCCGAGAAGCCCTCCGTCGCACAGGACATCGTGCGTGCGCTCACGCCCAACGCCGGCAAGTTCGAGAAGCACGACGAATACTTCGAGAGTGACGCCTACGTCGTCACCTCGGCCGTCGGCCACCTGCTGGAGATCAAGGCGCCGGAGGAGTTCGACGTCAAGCGCGGCAAGTGGAGCTTCGCCAACCTGCCGGTGATCCCGCCGCACTTCGAGCTGAACCCGATCGACAAGAGCAAGGGGCGGCTGTCGGCCATCGTCAAGTTGGTCAAGCGCAAGGACGTGAGCCAGCTCATCAACGCCTGCGACGCCGGCCGCGAGGGTGAGCTGATCTTTCGCCTGATCCAGCAGCACAGCAAGAGCAAGCACGCGGTCAAGCGGCTGTGGCTGCAAAGCATGACGCCGGCGGCCATTCGCGAGGGCTTCGAGAACCTGCGCAGCGACACCCAAATGCTGCCGCTGGCCGACGCGGCGCGTTGCCGCAGCGAGGCCGACTGGCTGGTGGGCATCAACGGCACGCGCGCGATGACGGCCTTCAACTCGCGCGACGGCGGCTTCTTCCTGACGACGGTCGGCCGCGTGCAGACGCCCACGCTGTCCATCATGGTCGAGCGCGAGGAGAAGATTCGCAAACACGTCTCGCGCGACTACTGGGAGATCAAGGCCACGTTTGCGGCCCAGGCCGGCAGCTACGAAGGCAAGTGGTTCGAGCCCAAGTGGAAGAAGAACCCGGACGACGCCGAATTGCGCGCCGACCGCCTCTGGGTCGCCCGCGACGCGCAGGCGATTGCCGACGCGGTGCGCGGTCAACCCGCCAGCGTCACCGAGGAAGCCAAGCCCAGCACCCAAAGCGCGCCCGGCCTGTACGACCTGACCACCTTGCAGCGCGAAGCCAATTCACGCTTCGGGTTCTCGGCCAAGACGACGCTGTCGATCGCCCAGGCGCTGTACGAAAAACACAAGGTCCTGACCTATCCACGAACCGACAGCAAGGCCCTGCCGGAAGACTACGTCGAGGTCGTCAAGCAGACGATGAAGATGATCTCCACCGAGGACATGCCGGGCCCGCTGCGCGCCCTCGCCGCGCACGCCAGGACGGCGCTCAAGGAAGGCTACGTCAAGCCCAACAAGCGCATCTTCGACAACGCCAAGGTGTCGGACCACTTCGCCATCATCCCCACGCTGCTGCCGCCCAAGAGCCTCACCGAGATCGAGGCCAAGCTCTACGACATGGTGGTCAAGCGGTTTCTGGCCGTGTTCTTTCCGCCCGCCGAATTCATGGTGACGACGCGCATCTCGAGCGTAAAGGCCGGCGCCAAAGAGCACAGCTTCCAGACCAACGGCAAGGTTATGGTCAAGCCCGGCTGGCTGGCGGTGTACGGGCGCGAGGCGCAGGAGGACGACGCCAATCTGGTGGCGGTCGCGAAGGGCGAGGTCGTGCGGACCGAGAGCGTCATGGTTGCCGCCCTCAAGACCAAGCCGCCGGCGCGCTACACCGAAGCCACCTTGCTGAGCGCCATGGAAGGCGCGGGCAAGCTGATCGACGACGACGACATGCGCGAGGCCATGCTGGAAAAAGGCCTGGGCACGCCGGCCACCCGCGCGGCCATCATCGAAGGCCTGATCTACGAAAAATTCATCCACCGCGAAGGCCGCGAACTGGTGCCCGGCGCCAAGGCGTTTCAACTGATGACGCTGTTGCGCGGCCTGGGGGTCGAAGACCTGACCAAGCCCGAGCTCACCGGCAATTGGGAGTACCAGTTGTCCGAGATGGAAAAGGGTCGCCTCAAGCGCGAAGCCTTCATGGCCGAGATCGCGCAGATGGCCGAGCGCATCGTGCGCAAGGCCAAGGAATACGACCGCGACACCATCCCCGGAGACTACGCCACGCTGGCCACGCCCTGCCCGAATTGCGGCGGTTTGGTCAAGGAGAACTACCGCCGATTCGCCTGCACCGGAACCGGTCCGCAAGGCGGCGCTGTTGGCGCCGGAGCCGGCGCGGCCGAAGGCTGCGGCTTTTCGATCAGCAAGATTCCCGGCAGCCGCGCCTTCGAGCTCGACGAGGTCGAGCAGTTCATCGCCAACAAGAAGATCGGCCCGCTGGAGGGCTTTCGCTCCAAGGCGGGCTGGCCGTTCACGGCCGAGATCAAGCTGGCCTATGACGACGAGATCAAGAACTGGAAGCTCGAGTTCGACTTCGGCGAAGACGCCAAGGCCGCCGAGGCCGGCGAGGCGGTCGATTTTTCAGACCAGCAAAGCCTGGGCCCCTGCCCAAAATGCCAGAGCCATGTGTTCGAGCACGGCAGCAGCTACGTCTGCGAAAAGAGCACCGGAGCGCACGCCACCTGCGACTTCAAGAGCGGCAAGATCATCCTGCAGCAACCGGTGGCGCGTGAGCAGATGACGCGCCTGCTGGCCACCGGCAAGACAGAGTTGCTGGAGAACTTTGTCTCGAACAAGACGCGCCGCAAGTTCAAGG
Source organism: Methylibium sp. (assembly GCA_043718725.1). GTDB lineage: Bacteria > Pseudomonadota > Gammaproteobacteria > Burkholderiales > Burkholderiaceae_C > LGRD01. Next base: position 6,142 of record JAYSVE010000186.1, on the reverse strand, counting down.
CCTTCCTCGCGTTCGACAAGAAGGAAGGCAAGGTCTCCTTCGAGTTCGAGCCGCGCGCACCCAAGGTGCCGGCGGCCAAGAAGACCGCCGTCAAAAAAGTGGCTTGACCGCTGGTGCGGGCGGCGCGACCTGGCGCGGCGAACACAGCGCCCCGACGGCCCACAAACCGGCAACGATGGCGGCCGCCGCGGCCGCTTGCTGCGCCAGTGGCATGCGGTGGGCATGCCACAGGAACAGCGCCGTGGCAGCCAGCAGCAGCATGAACAAGCCCAGCGCCAGCGCGCCCGCACGGGTCGAAAGCGGGGGCTCGAAACGCGGGATCGCGGCGATGTCGAAGGCCGGCTTGGGCCAGGCCGCCGCCACATCGGCCGGTCGCCAACCCGGGGGCTTGAACCAGACCCGCAGCTTGTCGGCCCAGGCCCGGGTGCGCCACGAATCACGGGCCAATTCGGCGTAGACCTGCAGGTTGGCCCACAGCGGGTTCCAACTGCGCAACGGGCCGCGCGTGCCGTAGACGCAGGCTTCGCCATCGTCCTCTTCGGCGTAGCTGCCGAACAGCCGGTCCCAGACGATGAAGATGCCGCCGTAGTTCTTGTCCAGGTACTTGTCGTTCACCGCATGGTGGACCCGGTGGTTGCTGGGGGCACAAAACCAGCGGTCGAACCAGCCGAGCCGGCCGATCTGCTGCGTGTGCACCCAGTACTGGTACAGCAGGTCGACCAGGGCCACGACACCAAACACCAGCGGCGGGAAGCCCAGCACCGCCATCGGCAGGTAGAACAGCCAGCCGCCGATCCAGCCGCTGCTGGTCTGGCGCAGCGCGGTCGACAGGTTGTAGTCCTCGCTCTGGTGGTGCACGCTGTGGGCGGCCCAGAACAAGGCCACGCGGTGGCCGGCGCGGTGCAGCCCGTAGTAGCACAGGTCATAGAACACCAGCGCCGCGGCCCACACCCACACTGCGTCGGCCGGCAGTTGCCACAGTGCGACATGGCCATACACCGCGGTGTACAGGCCCAGCGTCATCAGCTTGGTGAACACCCCGGTGAGCTGGCTCATGACGCCCAGGCCGATGCTGTTCAGTGCGTCGTTGAGCCGGTAGGTGTTGTGGCCGCGGCGCAGGCCGACGATGAATTCGAGCGCGATCAGCAGCAGGAACACCGGCGTGGCCAGGACGATGATTTGCGGGCCGGTCATGCGTTCGATCCGGTTGCGAGAGGGCAGCCCTTCAGGCCGGTCTGGCGCGCGCCGCGTGCCTTCGTGCGGCCAGTTGCCGCAGCAACATCGGCACCGCCAGCGCCACGCCCAGCAAGGTGGGCGCGATGCCCGGCGCGATCATCAACAGCGCTGCGACCACGCAGATGGCCTGCTCGGCACGCGTCATCTCCACCAGGAAGAACTTCGACAGCGCCGCCGCCAGCAGCGTGATGCCCAGGATGCAGCCGACGAATGTCACCACGAAGTCGTAGCCCGTGAAGCCCTTGGCCACGATCAGCAGCGATGGCGAGAATACGAACACAAAGGGCACCAGCGCCTTGGCCAGCCCCAGGCGAAAGGCCATGTTGCCGGTCTTGAACGGGTCGCTGCCGGCCATGCCGGCGGCGGCGTAGGCGGCCAGCGCGACCGGCGGCGTGATGTCGGCCAGCACGCCGTAGTAGAAAACGAAGAAGTGCGCCACCAGCGGCTCCACGCCCAGCAGCACCAGCGTGGGCGCGGCCACGGTGACCATGATGATGTAGTTGGCCGTGGTCGGGATGCCGCAGCCCAGCAGGATGCACACCACGCCGGTCATCAGCAGCGCGACGAACAGGGTCAGCGACTTCGGGTCCACGATGGACGCCGGCAGCAGCCCACCCACGCCGCCGGCCACCATCTGCGCCGCGCCGGTGATGATGCTGCTGAGCTTGAAGCCCACGCCGGTGAGCGTGACCACGCCGATCACGATGCCCACCGTGGCCGCCGCCGCGCCCACCGCCAGCGCGTACTTGGCGCCAGTGCTGAAGGCTTCGATCAGGGCCGGCGTGCCGATGCGGCCGGTGATCTTGAGCACGCGCGTCAGCACCAGCGTGGCCGCGAGCACGGCAAAGAACAGGCCCAGCTTGACCGCGCTGCTCTCGATGCCGCCGAACACCAGCACCGCCAGCGCCACGTGCAGGCCGGCGAGCAGGGCCCAGTTCTGCGCCGTGTTGCCGTGCGCGCGCGTGGTCAGGCCGACGATCGCACACGAGGTGATGGCGGTGAAGGCCGCCAGGTAGGGCGTGCGGCCGGTCACCAGGATCGCGATCAGCAGCACCAGCGGGATCAGCGTGGGCCAGCGCTCAGTGAACGACTGGCGCAGCTTGGGCATCTCTTCTTCAGTCAGCCCGCGCAGCCCGAAGCGCTTGGCCTCGAAGTGCACCTGCATGAACACGCCGAAGAAGTGCATGAAGGCCGGCACCGCGGCGGCGATGATGATGGTCTGGTACGGCACCGCCAGGAATTCGATCATCAGGAAGGCCGCCGCGCCCAGCACCGGCGGCGTGATCTGCCCGCCGGTGGACGAGGCGGCCTCCACCGCGGCGGCGAACTCGCGCTTGTAGCCGACGCGGATCATCGCGGGGATCGTCAGCGAGCCCACGGTGACGGCGTTCGCCACCGACGAGCCCGACAGCATGCCGAACATCGCCGACCCGAACACACTGACCTTGGCCGGCCCGCCGGCATAGCGCCCGGCCACGCTGGAGGCCACGTCGAGAAACAGTTGCCCGAGTCCGATGCGCGTGGCCAGCACGCCGAACAGCACGAAGTGGAAGACGTAAGTCGCGACCACCCCCACCGCCACGCCGTAGATGCCCTGGCTCGTGAGGTACTGGTGGTTGACGATCTGGCTCCAGCTCGCACCGGCGTGCTTGAGCAGGCCCGGGAACAGCGGCCCGGCCAGCGCGTAGGTCATGAAGATCAGCGCGATGATCGGCAGCGGCCAGCCCATGCTGCGGCGCGTGGCTTCGAGCAACGCGACGATCAGGATCGTGCCCATCACCACGTCGATGGTCAGCGGGTTGCCGACGCGAAACGTCAGGTCTTCGAAGACGTAGGGGATGTACAGCACCGACGCCGCCACCGCCGCCGCCAGCAACCAGTCGAACCACGGAATGCCGCCGGGTGCGAGCAGGCGGTGTTCTGCGGCTTTCTCCAGCAGCGCGTGGCGGTGCGGGAACACCAGGAAGATCAGCCCCAGCACGAAGGCCAGGTGCACACCGCGGTGCGTGATCTCCTGAAGCAGCCCGAAGCCGGCGGTGTAGTAGTGGAACAGCGACAGCAGGATCAGCAGCGCGCCCACCAGCGTGGCCGTGGCCGCTGTCAGCGGCCGGAAGCGCATCTCCGGGTCGAACTTCTGTTCGAGCTCCAGCAGCGTTTTGTCGTCGGGCAGCGTGGTGGTGGGCATGACCGGCGGCGCGGGAGACCGGGGCCTACTTCAGCAAGCCGGCTTCCTTGTAGAACTTCTCCGCGCCCAGGTGGAACGGAATGCCCGCGCCCTGAACCGCGTTCTCCTTGGTGATGAACTTGCCCTTCGCGTGGCCCGCCGCAAGCTGCGCCTGCGCCGGGGCCGAGAACAGCGCCTTGGTCACCTCATACACCGTCGCCGCGTCGGCCTTGTCGCTGGTGACCCACTGCGCACCGACGGCGAGCGTCTTCACCGCGCCGACGCCCTTGTAGGTCTCGGCCGCAATCAGGTCGGGCGCGAAGAACGAGCTGTTGGCCCGCAGCGCGTCGGCCTCCTTGCCTTCGAGGGGCAGGATGTCGATGCCCGAGCCTGCCGAGGCCAGTTCGGCAATCGCACCGGCCGGTGCGCCGCCGGTGAAGAAGAAGGCGTCGAGCGAGCCGTCCTTCATCTTGTCGCCGGCCTGGTTGGGCTTGATGTACTCGGGCTTGATATCGGCTTCCTTGATGCCGTAGGCGGCCAGGATCGCGCGCGCATTCACCAGCGTGCCCGAGCCAGGTTCGTCCAGCGCCACGCGCTTGCCCTTCAAGTCGGCCACGCTCTTGATGCCCGAGCCCTTGCGCACCACCACGTGCACGCTCTCGGGGTACAGGTTGGCGATCAGCCGCAGCCCCGGCACGTTGGGCTTGCCTTCGTACAGGCCGGTGCCCTTCTGCGCCCACGTCGCCACGTCGGCCTGCGAGAAGCCCGACTCCATCGAACCGCCGGCAATGCCGCTGACATTGGCCACCGACCCGTTGCTGGCCTGCGCCGTGGCGACGATCTTGCCCGGCTGCGACACCGCGTTGGCGATCATCCCGCCCACCGGGTAGTAAGTGCCGGCCGTGCCGCCGGTGCCGATGCGGAAGAACTGCTGGGCCTGGGCGCTCAGCGGCAGTGCAAGGGTGGCCGCGACGGCCAACGAGGTGAGCAAGGTTCTGCGTGAGGTCATGGTGACTCCTTGAGAAGGAAAGGCGAGGTCGCCGTTGACCCCGAGCGGTGATTGTGGAGCACCGCGCCATGCGTTCGATGGCTCGCCAGGTCGGTGCGAACTGGGTCGCGACGGACCGGAGCGGCGAATGAGACGGTTGGTCTTGGCAGCTTCTCGTCAAGCTTGGACTTCACAAGACGTTCACGTCTGGATCGGAGCAACGCGCTCGCGCGCAAGTTCTGCCGCGTAGCTGAGTGCGGCGTGGACATGTTCAGCCCGCAACCCAGGGTACTGGCGCAGAATCGCTGAGGGCGCTACACCGTCGGCCAGGTTGTCCAGCACAACAGTCACGGGGATGCGTGTACCCACGAAGCAGGCTACCCCGCGCAAGATGTTCGGCTCGGTGGCGATGTGCTGCTTCCAGTCCATGGTTGGATGCGAGGACAGGGCGTTGCTGCGCTACCGACGGCTGTCGCCGTACTCCGGGTCACGACTCTGGTGTCGGACAACGAGGATGCGAATCTCGGAGCCTTCGTGGCGGTAAATGACCGAGTAGGGGAAGTCTGCCAGCGGATGGGCTTTGCGCCCATCGGTCGTCGGTGTACCAACGCCAGGGTGCTGCTCCAGCAGCTTGGCGACTCGTTCGAACTCAGCAAGGAATCGCCGGGCCAATCACACTCCCGCTTCTCTCTTGTAGAACCGAACTGCTTCCGCAAGGTCTTCCGAGGCGAACCGGTGGATGGACCGATTCACTGGAGCTCTGCGCGCAACTTCGCGAGCACGTCGTCCAGCGGAAGCAGCACTGAAGGGTCGCGTTCAGCTTCAGCGTCTCTTCGGGCCGCTATGGCTTCCCAAGCTTCGTCACGGGCCGCATCTGCATCCAAGCTGGCGACGACTCGATCGAGAACACGGATGCGGTCAGCTTTCGGTAGCTGCAGCAACTCAGCCTCGAGAATTTCAACTGGCTTTCCCATGAGTGCTCCCTCGGTTTTGGTTCCGTAGCTTGCCACATCTGATCCAACTGCTGCTCAGTCGTCGTCACCCGCACATCGACCATGCGCAGATGAGTTCGACGGCTCGGCCCAGGCCGGGGCGGGGCACGCCAGGTCTGCTCGGCCCCGGGCGGTTGGCGTCACGTTGCCTTTTGGCGCACCAGCTTGACCTGAAGCTTGCACCCCACTGCACTCGCGTAGCGCTTGAGCGTTCCCAGCGACGGCGCGTGCTTGCCTCTTCAGGTCGAGCAGGCGGCCGTCCCAGCTCGGAATCTGCACGCCTTTGTAGCCCAGCTCGCCGGCCCATTCGGCGATGGCGCCGAGCGAGTTGAGCGGCGCGGCATCACCCGCGAACTGGGCCAGGAAGATGGCGGGGCGTTTGATGGTTTGCATCAGCGTCTCCGCAGGGTGGTCGTCAAGTCGTCACGTCAGATGGCCGCGCGCGTCGACGGGCCAGACGGCTTCGATGATGCCGTTCTCCAGTCCACCGCGCACGACCACGTAGTGATCGTGCAGGTTCACGGTCGGGTCGCAGTGGCCGGGCACCAGCCACACGGTGTCGCCCAGCGCCGGCAGCTTGTCACCCCGCGGGCGCAGGATGCCGTGTTCGTCGCCCCCGTTGCTGAACTCCAGGTCGCGCCCCCACACCTTGGGCAGGCCGGAGTCGATCGCGTGGGACTTGTGGCCGGCGTCGATCACCGCGTGCGACGCGCCACGGCTCATCACCTGGCTCTTGACGAACAGCGCATGTTCGAACGCCGG
>JAYSVE010000185.1:0-2146 GCA_043718725.1 Methylibium sp. | reverse complement strand
TGTCGACATCGATGCGGCTGACGAACGAGAAGCCCCAGTTGCCGCGCAGCATGTTGACGAGCCAGTGGAAATAACGCTGCCAGATCGGGTCGTCCAGGCCGAACTGGGCACGCAAGGCCATGCGGACTTCGGGCGGCACGTTCGGGTTGGTGGCCAGGTCCTCGAACGGATCGCCTGGGGCGAGCGCAAGCACCCCGAACAGCACCAGGCTGATGCCCAGCAGGCTGGGCACCGCGATCAGCACGCGGCGCAGGATGTAGTGAAGCAACGGGGAGTCTCGAGCGGGTGGGCGCCGACGTGCCTGGGTTGCGGCGACGGCCCCGCGCCGCGGGGCCACCGCCGCGCGGTCAAGCCCTCAGGCCTCGCGGGTCCAGAAGCCCAGCGACCAGGTGTCGTTGTCCCACCCCGACAGCGGCGCGTTCAGCTTGTTCACAGTCGCCTTGACGCGCGGGCGGTTGACCACCGGAATGAAATGACCCGAGGCATGGACGAGGTCGTTCATCTTGATGAACAGGGCTGCGCGCTTTACCGGGTCGAACTCGATCTGCACCGCCTTGTGGGCCTCGTCGTACTCGGGGCTGCTCCAGCGGCTGAAATTGCGGCTGGCCCATTTGTTGGCCTTTTGCGCAATCTGCCAGGAAGCGAACTGCTCCATGAAGATCTGCGGATCGGGCTGCGTCATGGTGGTGGTGAACATCTGCATGTCGCACCAGAACTTCTGGTAGGTATCGGGGTTGGCGGCGTCGCCGCCGAAAAATACCGCCGCCGTCACGCTCTTGAGTTCCAGCTCGATGCCGGCCTTGGCGCAGGCGTCCTTGACGATCGCCTGGGTTTTCTGGCGCGGCTGGCTGACCGATGTCTGGTAGACGAATTTGAGCTTCAAGTCGCCCTTGGCGCGGATGCCGTCGGCGCCCTTCTTCCAGCCCGCGGCCTCGAGGATCTGGTTCGCCTTCTCGACGTTGAATTCGAACGGGGTATTCGGGCTGCGCACCCGCGGCGGGTTGCTGAGGAAATTGGCGGTGGCGATGCCGGTGCGGCCGTAGATGAAATCCTGCACGCCCTTGCGGTCGACCAACAGCGCCATCGCGTCGCGCACCGCCTTGTCGGAGAAGACCGGGTGGCGGCTCTTGACATGCCCGCGCTCGCCTTCGGTTTCCTTCCAGGGGTCGGCAACGCTCAACATGATGAACTCGACGTCGCTGCCGCCGAGGATCTGCACACTGCCTTTGCCGCTGTCTTCCAGGCGCTTCAGGATTTCGTCCTCCACCTGCAAATTCCAGGCGTAATCGTATTCGGCGGTTTGCAGCACGGCGCGCGCCGCGCTCAGCGCGTCGCCACCACCCTTGAGCTCGAGCCGGTCGAAGAAGGGCTGGTTCGCAACGTGATAGCTGGTGTTGGCCTCGCCGCGAAGCATGTCGCCCGGCTTGAAGTCGACAAACTTGTACGGCCCGGTGCCCACCGGTGTGACGTTGGCCGGGTTTTCGCGCGACTTGGCTCCGATGAAATCGCCGAACACATGCTTGGGCAGGATCTGGCCCTGGTTGCCGACGAAAGCCTCGGCCCAGAACGGGGTCGGCCTCGGATAGATGACGCGCACGGTATGCGAGTCGGTTTTTTCGACCTTGATGTCCTGGTAGGTCGCAACCGTCACGGTGGCGGTGGCCGGGTCGGCGCAGTACTGCCCGGTGAAGACCACATCGTCGGCGGTGAAGGGTTTGCCGTCGTGCCAGGTGACGCCGCGTTTCAACTTCCAGGTGACGGTGGTGCCGTCGGCAGAGACGCCGCCGTTGGCTTTGCTCGGAATCTCGGTCACCAGCATCGGGATCAGGTTGCCTTCCCTGTCCCAGCCGGCCAGCGGTTCGTAGAAGACCCGCGTCGCCTCCTGTTCCTTGGTGCCGGCGGCGAAGTGCGGGTTCAGGTGCACGGGGCCCTGCCAATACAGCAGCTTGAGCGTGCCGCCGCCACCGCGCTTGGTTGGTTTGTACGGCATCGGTGCCGGCGTCTGCGCGACACCCTCGTGCATCAGCAGCATCGAGGCCATCGGCGCGGTCAGGCCCAGCGCCACCATCCGCTGGATGAACGAGCGGCGCGGCAGCAGGCCCTCGCGAACGTTTTCGATCAACTCTCGCAACTGATGCTCTTGCAT
>JAYSVE010000184.1:0-2152 GCA_043718725.1 Methylibium sp. | reverse complement strand
GCGAACTTCGGCGCTTCATTGCTGGCCAGCAGCACGTTGCACTGGTCATAGCCGATACCCAAGGCCGCGACGATGCGAATGTCGGTCACCGACTCCTTGGTGGTCGAGACGATCGCCGGCATGTCACCCATGTAGCCGATGTGCTGCTTGCCGGCCAGCATGGCGTTGACGATCACCGCGCCCTGCAGACCGATCGAGAAATCGACCGTGGAGCCCTTGGGCAAGTACTTCTCATAGAACTTCTTGCCCCGCATCACGACGCCTGACCACGACTGGGTGTAGTACGGCTGGTAGCCGATCACCAGTTGGACCGGGTCACCCGGCTTGCCGTAATCAAGGTCGGCGGCCAAGGTTACCGAAGGGGCCCCGAAACCGAGGCCGCAGGCCGCCGCAATCCCTGCCACCGTTGCGCGTACGCGCCTATTCATCCAGAACTTCATGCTTGTCTCCTTGTTTTCTGTCTGAAAGCCAGACCGCTGACCGCTACGAGATGTTTGTGACTGCTTTTGTGACAACGACAGGCCCTTTCGAGCCGTTGCGCTGGGAGGACGCCTGAGCCGCCTTGTTACTTCTCGCCCTGCGAGCGCATGTGCTTGGTGATCAACATCGAAAGCTGCCGCATCACCAGGTAGCCCGAGGCGGGTTCCTCGGACAGCACGCGCAGAACTTCTTCGCCGTTCAGGCGCAGCAGTGTCGAGTTCTCAACACAGGCGGCTTTTGCGATCCGGCGCGGCTGGTCTTCGAGCAAGGCGGCCCAGCCGAACACTTCGCCCTTGCGCAGCATGAAGCCCGCGAGGCTGGTGCGGTCCTCGCGCCCGATCACGAATTCGACGCGACCAGACTCCAGGATGTACAGATCGTCGGCCGGGTCGCCCAGGTCGTAGAGCGTGCTCAGGTTGGCGTGTTCTTCGCGGCGCGTCAGGGCGTCCAGGCGCGCAATCACAGCGTCCGAGGCGCCCTTGAACAGCTCCGACACCTTCAACGCGCTGGCCTGCACCACGAAGAGGTCACCGCCTTCGTGCTCGATCTCGAAGCGTTCCAGCGGCGCTTCGGCCATGCCGAGGGCGTCGCCGGTGGTGATGTCCCACTGCCAGAGATGCTGGTGACAGGTGAGTGTCGCGCCGTCGAAAATTCCTTCGTCCAGGCACACGTCCTGGTGCGGGCACAGACCCTGGTAGCCGTAGAAGGCGTCGCCACTGTTGGCAATCAAGACCTTGACGCCCAGCGCGGTGTCGTAGCTCTTCATTCCGTTGAGCGGAATGTCGCTCGCCTTGCAGATGTGAATGCGCTTCATGCCAGGCCTTTAGCTGAACTTGTCGTAGCGGATGTTGTCGGTCGACACACGCGACATCAGCAGCATGCGAACGCTGGCATCCACTGCCGGCGGCGGCCCGGCGATATAGGCCCGCACCCCCAGGTAGCGGCCCTGCATGTGGCGCTCGGCCACCAGGTGCACGAAGCCAGTGTCGAATTCGAGCAAGGGATGAGCGGCTTGCTCCGCAGCCGAAGCCTCGCCATCCGACAGTGCGACCGTGACGCGCAGCTTTGCGCCGCATTGCTCGCGAAGGCGGGCAAACTCGTCGAGGTAGAACGCGTCCTTCATCGAGCGAACGCCGAAGAACACGTCGCCGCTGTGCTCGGCGAAATAGTTCTCGGCCGCGGCGCGCGCCAGAATCGACATCATTCCGGCGATGCCGCTGCCACCGGCGATGCACAGAATGTTCTTGGCGATGGACGGATAAAAGGTCGCGCTGCCGAGCGGCCCGAAGACATCGACCACGGCGCCGTCGCGCGCTTGCGAGAACAGCCAGTCGGAGAGCGCTCCGCCCGGCTTCTTCTTCACGACGAACTGCAGCGATTTGGCACCGCGCTCGAAGTTGACCATCGACCAGCCGCGGTATCCATCAATGTCCGGCACCCGGATCAACACGAACTGGCCGGCGTCGAAGTCCATTGGCGCTTCGACGTCGATGTGCAGGTCCATCACGTCGTGCGTCAGCATGCGGGAGTCGCGGATGCGCCCCTTGACTGCGACCGGCACGCAAACCCCGGGATTGAAATCCTCGACGAAGCTCGCCACCTCGACCGACACATCGCCGCGCGCGGTGCACTGGCACATCAGGAACTCGTCCGGATGCTTCAGGAACTTGCG
>JAYSVE010000183.1:0-4964 GCA_043718725.1 Methylibium sp. | reverse complement strand
CGGGTCCAGCGGCCTGGGTCTTGTCGACTGGCGGCGCCGCGCCCAGCGCGGTCAGCTTGGCCTCGATCAGGCGGCGGTACTCGACCTTGGGATCCATGGCGAGCCAAGACTTGTTGTAAGCCGCCTTGGCATCCTCCGCCTTGCCTTGTGCCAGCAACACATCGCCGCGACGGTCCGCGACCAGGGCGTCGAATTCCTTGGGCACGGCAGGGGCCAACACCTTCAGCGCATCGTCGTACTTCTTTTGATCGAGCAGCAACCCGGCCAGGCGAAGGCGTGCGACGGCCTGGTACTCGGCCTCGGCGGCGTTTTCGCTGACCCAGGTGAGGGTCGCGATGGCAGCGTCGGGCTGAGCCTTTTCGAATTGCACCTTGGCCGTCAACAGCGCGCCTTGCTGGGCGAAGGTGGTGCCGGAAAAGCGCGCCTGCATGTCTTTGAAAACACCCGCGGCCTTCGCGGCATCACCGACCTGGGCGGCCCGCTCCAGTTCATCGAACATTGCGCCGGCCTTGGCGGCCTGCTCGCGCTGCCACCAGTTCCAGCCGTTCCAGGCGGCAAACGCCGCCAGGGCGGCGATCAATGCCCACGTGATCAGGTTGCCGTACTGCTTCCAGAATGCCTTGAGCTGGTCGAGTTGTTCTTGTTCTTCAAGGTCGAGATGGGTGGCCATGGTTGGGTATCAGTTGAGTCGAGGATTATGCGTGGAGCAGTTCGGCGGCCCACTGGCCCGCCTGGCCGAGCGGGAGGTTGCGCTGCGGCATTGAAGCGTCGCGCAAGGACTTGAGGGCGACCATTCCCTGGATCAGTTCGTCGTCGCCAAAAATCAGCGCATGTCGGGCGCCGCTGGCGTCCGCACGTTTGAACTGCGACTTCAGGTTGCCCCAGCCATCGCGACCGGCCGCATGCATCTGTACCGACACGCCGGCGCTGCGCAACGCTTCGCAGGTCGACATGGCAACGCTCAACATGGCGGTGCTGGGGACCACGGCATAGACGTCCGGCGTCACCGCCGGCGGCGCAATGCCCACCGCTTCGAGCAGCAGCAGCATGCGCTCGATGCCCATGCCCCAGCCCACCGCCGCAGTGGGTTTGCCGCCCAACTGCTCGAACAAACCGTCGTAGCGCCCCCCACCGCAGACCGTACCCTGCGAGCCGAGCTTGTCGGTGACCCACTCGAAAACAGTCAGGTTGTAGTAGTCGATGCCGCGCACCAGGCGCGGGTTGATGCGGTAGTCCAGGCCGACCGCGTCGAGCGCGGCGCGCACCGCGTTCAAGTGGGCGAGCGAGGCCTCGCCGAGAAAGTCCATCAGTTGGGGCGCGGCTTCGACGAGCGCCTGCATCGCCGCGTTCTTGGTGTCCAGGATGCGCAGCGGGTTGCTGTGCAGGCGGCGCTTCGCGTCTTCGTCGAGCAGCTCGGCGTGGGCTTCGAAATGGGCGATCAGCGCCGCACGGTGGGCCATGCGTTCGACGGGCTGGCCCAGGCTGTTGAGCTCCAGCCGCACATCCTGGTCCTCGACCAGTCCCAGGTCCCGGAACAGCGCGCGACACATCAGGATCTGCTCGGCATCGACATCCGGCCCCGCGCAGCCCAGGGCTTCGACATCGATCTGGTGAAATTGGCGAGAGCGGCCCTTTTGCGGCCGCTCGTGGCGAAACACCGAAACCTGCGACCAGACCCGCATCGGCCCGTTGTACAGCGCGTTGTGCTCGATCATTGCCCGCACGATGCCGGCGGTGGCCTCAGGGCGCAGCGTGAGCTTGTCGCCGTTCATCGAGTCGGTCCAGGAGTACATCTCCTTCTCGACGATGTCGGTCACCTCTCCGAGCCCACGCACGAACAGCGCGGTCGTCTCGACGATGGGCGTGCGCACATTCGCATAGGCATACCGCGCCATCAAGGCACGCACCTTGTCTTCAAACCACTCCCAACGCGCCGAATCCGGCGGCAGGATGTCGTTCATGCCTTTGACGGCTTTGAGTTGTTCGTGCATGTGGGCATCAAGAGGGGTAACGTGCGCAACGCCAGGAAGTCAAGCGCCGCCTTTTGGGGCGGCCGCCAGGCTTCAGGCAGTGACGGCCGACGGCCGCGCGGTGCTGGCGCCAAAGCGCTTTTCGATGTAGTCCTCGACCAGCACCTGGAACTGCTGCGGGATGCCATCGCCGCGCAAGGTCAACGCCTTTTCGCCGTCGATGAACACCGGTGCGGCCGGGGCTTCGCCGGTGCCCGGCAGGCTGATGCCGATATCGGCATGCTTGCTCTCGCCGGGTCCGTTGACGATGCAACCCATTACCGCGACCTTCATGCCCTCGACCCCCGGATAACGCAGCTTCCAGACCGGCATCTGGGCACGCAGGTAGTCATCGATCTGCTTGGCCAGTTCCTGGAACGTCGTGCTGGTCGTGCGGCCGCAGCCCGGGCACGCGGTCACGCTGGGGTTGAAGGCCCGCAGGCCGAGCGACTGCAGAATTTCCAGCGCGACCGCGACCTCCTGGGTGCGCGCTTCGCCGGGCTGGGGCGTGAGCGAGACGCGAATCGTGTCGCCGATGCCCTCTTGCAGCAGCACGGCCAACGCCGCCGCGGACGCGACCGTGCCTTTGGTGCCCATGCCCGCCTCGGTCAAACCCAGGTGCAGCGCGTAGTCGCAGCGCCGCGCCAGCGCGCGGTAGACGCTGATCAGGTCTTGCACGCCCGACATCTTGCAGGACAGGACAATCTGGTCGGCGCGCAGGCCGATGGCCTCGGCGCGGCGCGCCGACTGAACCGCCGAAGTGATGATGGCGCGGTACATCACCTGCTGCGGCTCAAAGGGTTCGGCCAGCCTGGCGTTGTCGTCCATCATCTGCGTGAGCAGTTCCTGGTCCAGGCTGCCCCAGTTGACGCCGATGCGAACGGCCTTGTCGTACTTGGCCGCGGCCTCGACCATCAGGGCGAACTGCCGGTCGTGCTTCTCGCCCTTGCCCACGTTGCCGGGGTTGATGCGGTACTTGCTCAACGCCTTCGCGCAGTCCGGGTGGTCGGTCAGCAAACGGTGACCGTTGTAGTGGAAGTCTCCAATCAGCGGCACATCGATGCCCATGCGGTCGAGTTGATCGCGGATGTAGGGCACGGCCTGCGCCGCCTCGGGGGTGTTGACGGTGATGCGCACCAGCTCGGAGCCGGCAATGGCCAGCTCCTTCACCTGGATGGCGGTGCCGATGGCGTCGACGGTGTCGGTGTTGGTCATCGACTGCACCCGCACCGGCGCCCCGCCCCCCAAGGTCACGACGCGCGCGCCCCAGCGAACCGGCACCTGGCGCGACTGGCGCGTCGCCGGCTTGGCGGGGAGCACAAAATCATCAAGGCTGGAGGCTGTGTCGGTCATGGTGTGGCGGTGTGGCGGTGTGGATCACTTCAATTCAAGCCTGGAAACGTTGCCCTGCGTGAAGGCGCTCAGGGTCACCGGCTCACCGCGAAAGACCAACTGCGTGCCGGCGGCGTTGCCGATCTTGACCTTCAACGGCAACGGGCCGTCGAGCCCGATGGTCTCACCCGGCTGGATGACCCGCGACAACAGCAATTGCCCGCGCGCGTCCTGGACTTCCACCCACGACTGGGAGGTGGTGCGCACCTGGAGCAGGCCGCTGACCATGGCGACAGCGGCGGCGGAGGCGCTCGCTGTCGGAGCCGGAGCCGAGTAGACCGTTTCGACGACGGGCGCCGACGGGGCGACGGCTTCCACGGCCGAAGCAGCGGAATTCACGGATGGGATCACCCGCGAGACCGTCTTCGGCGACCCGATGAGATCGGCCGGCATCCAGTACAAGGCGGCCGCCGCCAGGACGATCAATGCGGGCGCCCAGACCATCGGCTTTGCGAGCCAGGAAAAGTCTTTGAGCAGCATGCCTTCGGGCCGCTCGCGGTACGGCGTGTTGAGCCCCTGGCTCATTTGATCCAGGCGCATTCCCTTGGCCTGCGGCAGCAGCGCCATCACCGGTGCGGCGTCGATCCGCAGGCTGCGACACACCGTCTGGGCCAGCGCACGCACAAAGGTGACGTCGTGCAGTTCGTCGAAGCGGTCGGCTTCGAGCAGCTCCAGCTTGCGCGGTGTCACCTTGATGGCCGCCGCCAGGGCCGCAATCTCCACCTTTTGCGCCACACGCGCCTGGCGCAGCAGCGCGCCCGGGGATGCACCGGCGGTGGCCGGCGGCTCGGCAGGGCCGCGCTCATTCATTGAACAAACCTTGGTTGAAAAGACCCATCTCACGCGACTCCGGGAAGCGGCCACGCAACTGTTTGCCGAGATCATCGACGCCAGGTTGGTTGCCCATGCGCTTTTCGATCCGCGCGGCCAGCCACAAGGTCTGCGCACTGGCCACGTCGTTGCGGCTGTTGACGCCGCGGATGAGCCCTCGGGCGCGTTCGAACTCGCCCATTCTGTAGAGGACCTCGGACAAATTCACCGCCGTGGCAGGATTGCCGGAATCCATCTGGTACGAGCGAACCAGGCTGCGCTCGGCTTCGGCCAGGTTGCCGGCGTACGCATGACACACGCCTTGCGTCAACAAGGTTCGCGAGCCACCCCCGTACTGGGCGATCGCCAAGGCCTGGTTGAACTGCTGGTTCGCTTCGGCATAGCGCTTCTGCTGGCACAGGTACCAGCCGAAGTTCTGCATCGTGTCGGCATCGCGCGCGTTGATTTGGAGCGCGCGCCGGAAACTCTCTTCGGCCAGAACGTTGTCTCCCAGGCTGGCATAGATCAGGCCGCGCAGGTTGTACGCGTCGCCGAGGTTGGGCTCGGCCACGATCGCAAGCTTGACCTGATCGAGCGCCGTCGTCATCTGGCCGCGGCCGAAATAGGCGGCGGCCAGCTCCAGCCGAACCCGAGCCCGCTTGCTGGCCTCGGTTTCGTCGGACGCGGTGATGCGGTCTTTGGTTTCGCCGGTGGGCGCCTGCGGCGGCATCGGGCCTCCAACGCACGCCGCCA
>JAYSVE010000182.1:0-2157 GCA_043718725.1 Methylibium sp. | reverse complement strand
CGCCCGCCTGTGCGGTTGGTTGCTGCGCTTCGTCGGCCAGCCGTCGGTGGTCGGCGAAATGGCGGCCGGCCTGTTGCTCGGGCCGGCGGTGTTCGGTGCGCTGTTTCCCGAGTGGCATGCGCAGTTGTTCGCGAAGGCGTCACTCGCCGGGCTGTCGTCATTGGCAACCTTGGGGCTGGTGCTGTTCATGTTCGTCGTCGGGCTGGAGTTGCGCGCCCACAAGGGCGTCGGCGCGCAGCTCCGCTCGGCCGGTTGTGTCGGCGTGCTGAGCATGGTCGGGCCGCTGACGCTGGGCATCGCGATCTCGCCGGCGCTGCACCCGGCACTCGCGCCGGCCGGCGTCGGCTTCTGGCCCTTTGCGCTGTTCATGGCGGCGGCGCTGTCGATCACCGCGTTTCCGGTGATGGCGCGCATCCTGAAAGACCGCGGGTTGAGCCACACGTCGTTCGGCCAGTTGTCGCTTGGCGCGGCGGCGGTCGTCGACGTCTTCGCGTGGATCCTGCTGGCCTTTGTCGCGGCGCTGGCCGGCGCCGGCGCCGGCGAAGGCTACGTCGGGCTGCTCAAGACCAGCGTCGGTGTCGTGGGGATGCTGGCCTTCCTGATCCTCGGCCTGCGCCCGGCGTTTCCATGGTTGCTGCGCAAGCGCGCACCGGACGGTGAACCCTCGGCCACGGTGCTCGCGGCCCTGATCATCGGCCTGCTCGTGTGCGCCACGCTGACCGAGTGGCTGCACCTGCATGCCGTGTTTGGCGCTTTCCTGTTCGGCGCCTGCCTCCCGCGCGACGACCGCTTGCTGCGCTCGGTGGCGCAGCGCATCGAGCCGGTGTCGATCGTCGTGCTGATGCCGCTGTTCTTCGCGCTCGCCGGGTTGTCAACGACCGCCAGCGCGTTCTCGGGCGCGGGGCTGGGCACGATGGTGTTGATCGTCGCGGTGGCGACGGTCGGCAAGGTGGCCGGCGGCGCGGCCGGCGCGCGCCTGGCGGGCTACGGCTGGCGCGACAGCTTCGCCACCGGCTCGCTGATGAACGCGCGCGGGCTGATGGAGCTGATCGTCATCAAGATCGGCTTCGACGCCGGGCTGATCGGCCCGGAACTGTTCACGATGCTGCTCGTGATGGCGCTGGCCACCACCGCGATGACGGCGCCGCTGATCCGGCTGTCGCTGGGGCGGGGTGGGGCGGTGCCGGCGAGCGAGACCGGCGAGCCATTCGCCGCAAAACCGCAGTCCGACATTCGTTGACGAGAAAGAGGCCGCCTGCGCCGCAGCGTCACCGAGGTGCGCGCTTCTTTGCAACGGCGCGACTCGCCATCGGTGCCCCCACTGCGCCTTGTTCTGCCTGCAACATCGCTTCGTCCTGTTCGGCCTCCGGCCACAGCGCCGGAAAGTAGAACCGCAGTGCATGGCGCGGCACGGCAAAGCGCAGCTTGCCGTAGGGCGAGTCCGCCGCGAGAAACCCGCGGCGCAGCAGCGCCGACAGCGTCTCGGTGGCCACGCGCTCGCCCAAGCCGGTCATCGTCTTGAACTCGGCGCGTCCCAGTTCAACCTGGGTGGCAAAGAGATAGTGCAGCGGCATCAGCGCCTCCGGCCGCACACCCGACTTCACCGCCGACACCTCGAAAGCCAACGCAGCGTCGATCCGGTCGCGCATGCCGCTGACATCGAGTTGTTTGGCCATGAACTCGACCTGGTCGATGCACACATCCAGCGTGTAGCCGATCCAGTCGACCAGGCCGGCCTGCGTGAGGTTGCCTCGGCCATCCAGGGCGCCGCGCCGATGTTCGTCAGCCGCCTGCAGCAGGGCCTTGTAGCGCTCCTCGCTTCGAGCGAAGCCGCGCAGCGGCGACCACAAGCCGTTCGTCAGGCCCCCCGCATGCAGCAGCAGGTGCGTGTGCAAGCGCGCCACCCGCCCGTTGCCGTCGAGAAACGGGTGCATCCATGCCAGCCGGTGGTGTGACGCCGCCAGCGCGACGATGGAGGCTTCACCACGGCGGGTCTGGCCATAGACCTCGGCCCAGCGCGCCAGGAAGCGCGGCAATGACTTGGCCGTGGGCGCTTCATGCCGGCCGACGGCCACCGCGCGATGCCGGACTTCACCCGGCGTCATCAAACTGCCGTCAGCAAGCCGCAGGTCATCGGCCGGCAGTCCGCGAAACAGT
>JAYSVE010000181.1:0-2161 GCA_043718725.1 Methylibium sp. | reverse complement strand
TGATCGTGATGCGGCCTTTGACGAGGTCGTCCCAGCTCACGTCACCTTCGGGCGGGTTGCGGAAGCGCACCACCGCAGGCACCCCTTGCGGCACGGGCGGCAACACCTTGCCGGGCTCGGGGCGCCAGCGGCCGTCGTAGCGCGTCTTCTCACCGCGCTCGCGTTGCGCTTCCCGCATGGCGTCGAGTTCGGCCGGCGTGCAATAGCAGCGGTAGGCGGTGCCGGCGTCAATCATCTCGGCCACCACCGCGCGGTAGCGGTCCAGGCGTTGCATCTGGTAGACCGGGCCCTCGTCACAGTCCAGACCGAGCCAGTCCATGGCCGCCAGGATCTGATCGACCGAATCTTGAGTCGAGCGTGCGACGTCGGTGTCCTCGATTCGCAGCACGAATTCGCCGCCGTGGTGGCGCGCGTAAGCCCACGAAAACAGCGCCGTGCGGGCCGTGCCAAGGTGCAGGAAACCGGTGGGTGATGGCGCGATGCGCGTGCGTACTTTTCGAGTCATGGGGGCAGCGTGGCCAGGCCACGAAGCAGGTCGGCCTTGATGTCGTCGATGTCATCAAGGCCGACGGCCACCCGGACCAGGCCTTGCGAGATGCCGGCGGCCTGGCGCTGTTCTTCGCTCAGACGCCCGTGCGACGTGCTGGCCGGGTGGGTGATGGTGGTCTTGGTGTCGCCCAGGTTGGCGGTGATCGAACACACCTGCGTCTGGTCGATCACGTGGAACGCGTTCTTGCGCGCCAGCGGGGCCCCGCCAGCGGCCTGGCCTCTGACGACAAACGACACCACCGCCCCGCCACGCCCGGACTGCTGGGCCATCGCCAGTTCATGCTGCGGGTGCGACTTGAGGCCGGGGTAGAAAACACGCTCGATCTGCGCCTGCTGCTCCAGCCACCGCGCCAGTTCGAGGGCCCGCTCGCCTTGCGCTTGCATGCGGATGGACAGCGTCTCCAGCCCCTTCAGAACCACCCAGGCATTGAACGGCGACAGGCTCATGCCCGCACTGCGCATCACCGGAACGAATTTTTCGTTGATGAGCTGCTCGCTCGCGCACAGCGCGCCGGCGATCACACGGCCCTGCCCGTCGAGGAACTTGGTGCCGGAGTGAACCACCAGGTCGGCACCGAAGTCGATCGGCCGCTGCAAGGCCGGCGAACAAAAGCAGTTGTCCACCGCCAGCCAGGCGCCTGCGGCCTTGGCGACGACCGACAGGGCGCGGATGTCGCAGACCTCGGTCAGCGGGTTGGTGGGCGACTCGGCAAACAGCAGCCGGGTGTGGGGCGTGATCGCGCGGCGCCAGGCCTCCGGCTCGGTCTGCGACACGAAAGTGGTCGTCACGCCGAACTTGGCGAACTCGCGGCCGAACAGCGCGATGGTCGAGCCGAAGACACTTTGCGAGCAGACCACATGGTCGCCCATCTTCAGCAAACCCATGCCCAGCAAGAGGATGGCGCTCATGCCACTGCTGGTGCCGATGCAGGCCTGGGCGCCTTCGAGCGCGGCCAGACGGCGCTCGAACATGGTCACCGTCGGGTTGGTGAAGCGCGAGTAGATGAACGCCTCTTCTTCGTTGGCGAACCGGGCCGCGGCGGTCGCGGCGTCGGGTTGCACGAAGCTGCTGGTCAGGAACAACGCTTCGGAGTTCTCGCCCCACTGGCTGGGCGGCAGGCCCTGGCGCACGGCCAGGGTGTCCCTTCGCACATCGGCGGGAAGGCTCACTCGTGGGATCCGCGCCGCCGTCATCGCGACGGCTCCGTGGCGCTTTGCAGGGCCAGGCGCGAACGGTCGGCGCCCTCGTCTTCTTCACCCTGCGCGCTGCGCTGTGCCGCCATCGTGCGGAAGTCTTCCGCGGTCACGTCCCCTGTGATGTAGACACCATCGAAGCACGACGCCTCGAAGCCCTTGACGGCCGGGTTGAGCGCGTTGACCACACGCTTCATCGCCGCAACGTCCTGGTAGATCAGCGCATCGGCCCCGATGAGCTGGCGGATCTCTTCGATGCTGCGGTTGTGCGCGACCAACTCCTCGGAGGTGGGCATGTCGATGCCGTAGACGTTCGGATGCCGCACTGGCGGTGCCGCCGAGGCCATGAAGACCTTGCGGGCACCGGCGTCCCGCGCCATCTGGATGATTTCCCTGGAGGTGGTGCCGCGCACGATCG
>JAYSVE010000019.1:0-13969 GCA_043718725.1 Methylibium sp. | reverse complement strand
GGTTTCAGGTGCGCGCCGACTCGCCGTACAAGACCATGAACGATGTGTTCGCCGCCATCAAGGCGAATCCGCCGGGCAAGTTCAAGGCCTCGGGCACCGGCCAGGGCGGCATCTGGCACCTGGCGCTGGCCGGCATGCTGAGTGATTTGAAGATGGACCCGGCCGCCGTGCCCTGGGTCCCGTCCAACGGCGCCGCGCCGGGCCTGCAGGACCTGGCCGCGGGCGGCGTCGAGTTCGTGCCGTGCTCGCTGCCCGAGGCGCGCTCGCTGATCGACGCCGGCAAGGTGCGCTCGCTGGCGGTGATGGACACGCGCCGCTCCGCGCTGTTCCCCGACGTGCCGACGCTGAAAGAAGCCACCGGCTCGAACTGGGCCACCGGCGCCTGGCGCGGCATCGCCGCCCCCAAGGGCCTGCCGAAAGACCTGCAGGCCAAGCTCGAAGCCTCGGTCAAGAAGGCCTACGACAGCAAGGACTACAAAGACTTCATGGCCCAACGCGGCTTCGGCGCGCTGTGGGGCAACTCGGAAGAGTTCGCCAAATTCATGGCCAAGGGCGACGCCGACATGAAGACGGTGATGACGGCCGTCGGCATCGCCAAGTAACGCGAGCCTCGCCGCCGCGTGCGCAACACCGATCGATGGGTCGGCTCGGGGCTGGCTTTTCTGGCGCTGGCCGTGCTGTGGTCGGCCCGGGCCTTCCCCAATGTTCCAGGCCAGAAACTCGGCGCCGCATTCTTGCCGATGCTGATCGGCGCGGGCCTGCTGGTGTGCGGCCTGGCGTTGATGGCCCGCAGCCTGCGCGGGCGCAACTACGCGCACGAGGCCGGGAAGGAAGCCGCCAAGCCCGAGCACTTTGGCAGCGCCGCCGTCATCGTCGGCGCGGTGGTGGGCTACCTCTTGCTGTCCGAGACGCTGGGCTTTCTGTTCGTCGCGCCGGTGTGTCTGCTGGCGGTGTTTCTGGCGCTGCGCGTGCGTTGGCAGGTGGCCGTGGTGTGGGCCCTCGGCGGCACGCTGCTGGTTCACTTCGCGTTCTACAAGCTCTTGCGCGTGCCGCTGCCGTGGGGCGCGCTGACGCCGTTCTACTGATGGGCGCCTGATCATGGACGCGCTGCAGGCCGCCTTCGGGCTGGTGTTCCAGCCTTATGTGCTGATGGTGATCCTGCTGTCGGCGCTGTACGGCCTGTTCGTTGGCGCGATACCGGGCCTGACCGCCACCATGGCCACCGCGCTGCTGGTGCCGGTGACGTTTTTCATGGCACCGGTGCCGGCGGTGGCGGCGATCGTCACCGCCACGGCGATGGCGATCTTCTCCGGCGACATCCCGAGCGCGCTGCTGCGCATGCCCGGAACACCGGCATCGGCGGCCTACACCGACGAAGCGTTCCTGATGACCAAAAAAGGCCAGGCCGAACTGGCGCTTGGCGCGGGGCTGGTGTTCTCGGTGCTGGGCGGCATTTTCGGCGTCTTGGTGTTGATCGTCGCGGCGCCGGCGCTGGCCGAGGTGGCGTTGAAGTTCAGTTCCTTCGAATATTTTTGGCTGGTGATGTTGGGCTTCACCTGCGCGATCTTCATTGCCGGTAGCGACCCGCTGAAAGGCCTCGTCTCGCTGCTGCTGGGCTTGCTGATCGCAACAGTCGGCCTTGAGAACGCCGCCGGCGCACCGCGCTACACCTTCGGCAACGCCGAGTTGACCGGCGGCATCCCGTTGATCCCGCTGATGATCGGCATGTTCGCGGTGTCCGAAATCCTGCGCTATGCGGCGGTCATCGAAAAACCGATGCTGGCCGTCGACCGCCCCTTGACCAGCGTGTTTGCCGGCATGTGGGGACTGCTGAAGAAATACCCGCTGCAACTGTTGCGCGGCTCGGCCCTGGGCACGCTGGTGGGTGCGCTGCCGGGCGCTGGCGCCGACATCGCGGCGTGGATGTCGTATGCGATGTCCAAGCGCTTCTCGAAGGAGCCGCACAAGTTCGGCACCGGGCATGTGGAAGGCATCGTCGAGTCGGGCGCGGCCAACAATGCGGCGCTCGGCGGGGCCTGGATTCCGGCGCTGGTGTTCGGCATCCCGGGCGACTCGATCACGGCGATTGCCATCGGCGTGCTGTACCTCAAGGGCATGAACCCGGGGCCGATGCTGTTCGTCAACAACCCGCAAAACATCTACGCGGTGTTCATAGTCTTCATCCTCGCGCAGTTGCTGATGCTGCCGCTGGGCTGGGCCGCCATCAAGGCCGCCAAGCGCATCCTGCGCATCCCGGCCAGCGTGCTGATGCCGTTGATCCTGCTGTTCTGCGTGGTCGGCAGTTTCGCCATCAACAACAGCCTGTTCGGCGTGCTGGTGATGCTGCTGGCGGGCGTCATCGGCTTCCTGATGGAGCGCTGGGGTTTCCCCGTCGCGCCCACCATCCTGGGCGTGGTGCTGGGCACGATGCTGGAGGAACATTTCTTCAGCAGCCTGATCAAGGCGGACGGCAACTTCGGGGTGTTTTTCGAGCGACCGATCGCCGGCACGCTGGGCGCCATGACCCTGCTGATCTGGTTGTGGCCGCTGGCGCGGACCCTCTTTGCGCGGGCGGCGGCGCCGAAGGCCATGGCCTGAGCTGTGTGGGCTGCCGAACAGACGCGGCGCCGAAGCAAAACTAACTTGGCGGCGGTTCGTGCTCTGCCCTCGTTGACGAGCGGCCCACGACCCGCGCCGGCACGCTTGGCCGGCGCCCGATGTTTTGAGGAGCCATCGATGAGCACCAAGGCCACCACCCCGCCCCAACCCGCGACGCCGTTCGCGCCCACCAAGCCCACCGGGCAGAAGCGCAGCCTGGAGCGCGGCACCTCCACGCGCAAGAAGAACCCGGGCAAGCGGCCCAAGCAGGGCGGTTGACGCGCTCCGGCCCGGCCGGAGCGCAGTTTCAGGGCGGCTAAGGCGACGCTGAACAAGTCCCCGCGAGGGACTTTTTCAGCGTTGCCCTAACGATCGCCTAACGGTTGCAGGGCAATCTGCTTGCATCGCCCACCACGGCAACGATGCACAGGAGCCGGAACGATGAAGCCCGCCGTCACCCCGGGCACCAACGCCGCCGCGCCGCCGCTCGACAACCGACCGCACAGCGTGACCGTCGCCGGCCGCTACGCCACCGACACCTGGCGCCAGGGCCAGAGCTACTCCGCCGTGGCGTATGTGGTGGTGCCCAAGGTGGCCGGTGGCGTGCGCTACGCCGTCACCGGCACCGGCTTCAACGACACGGCCTACTACGGCAAGTTGCTGTCGCTGGCGTTCTCGCCGGTGGGCGCGATTGCGCGCCCGGCCGACGGCTACGGTGACACACGGGTGCAGGACCGGGGCGATTCGCTGTGGGTCTGCCTGTCGAGCATCAGCGGGCCGGTGGCCAGTCTGGGCGAGGCCGTGCCGTACTTCGACGCGCGCTTTGGCGGCATGCGGGTCCAGGCGGTGGTGAGCCTGCTCACGCCACCCGCTTGAAGGGGTTCGCGCGACGCCGCGTTCGCGCTGCCCGCCGGCGATGGTCCAATGGCGCCTGTGCGCGCCAGCCCCACCCCCGCCCACCACGCCGCCCACTGGCGCATCGAGCTGCTGGGGCAATTGCGCGCCAGCTCGGGGGACCGGGTCCTCGCCCAGTTCGGCAGCCGCAAGATCGCCGCGTTACTGGCCCGCCTGGCGCTCTATCCCAAACGCGCCCATGGGCGCGAGGAACTGATCGACCTGCTCTGGCCCGACGCCGACCTGGACACCGGCCGCAACCGCCTGCGCCAGGCCCTGTTCGGGCTGCGCCACCTGCTGGAGCCGCCCGGCGCGGCCGAGGTGTTGGTGGTCGATCGCACCAGCGTGCGCCTGAACCCGGCCGGTTTCAGCTGCGACGCGGTGGAGTTCGAAGCCCTGGTGCAGGCGCGCGACTGGGCGGCGGCGCAGGCGCTGTATGTCGGCGAGCTGCTGCCGGGCCACTACGACGAGTGGATCGCCGACGACCGGTCGCGGCTGGCGGCGCTGGCCGATCGGATCCCCGCGTCCATCGCGGCCACCAACGCCGGGCCGGGCATGCGCCTGCAGGCCACCGAAACCCTGCGCCCGGATCGGCAAGAACTGTTGCCGTCGTACGTGGCGCGCTTCTTCGGCCGCGAGGCCGAAATGGCGCAGCTGGCGCAGATGCTGGCGTCGCACCGCCTGGTCACCTTGCTGGGCCCCGGCGGCTCCGGCAAGACGCGGCTGGCCGCCGAAGTGGCACAACGCCAGCGCCAGGCCTACGCGGTGGTGGTCTTTGTGGCGCTGGCCGAATGCACCCGGCCCGACGAGCTGCCCGGGCGGCTGCGCGCCGCGCTGCGCCTGCCGGACGCAAGAGCCGGCGGCCAGGGCGACGCGCTCGAGCAGCTCAAGCTCTACCTGCAGGGCCGGCGCGCGCTGCTGGTGCTGGACAACTTCGAGCAGCTGGTCGCGCCGGGCGGCGCGCAGGTGCTGGAGCAACTGCTGCAAAGCCTGCCAGGGCTGCACCTGCTGGTCAGCTCGCGGCGCGTGCTCGACGCCGAAGGCGAGCGCAGTTTCGAGGTCTCGCCGCTGCCGCTGCCCAGCGCATCCGACGACCTGGCCGGCTGCGCCGCCAACCCCAGCGTGGCGCTGTTCGTCGACCGCGCCCAGGGCGCACGCGCGGGCTTTCACCTGAGCGCGCGCAACCGGGCCGACGTCGAAGCGCTGTGCGCCGCGCTTGAAGGCGTGCCGCTGGCCATCGAATTGGCGGCCTCGCGTGCGCACGCGCTGTCGGTGGCCGAGATGCGCGCCCAGATGGACGCCCACATGCACCCGCGCTTTACGCTGCTGGCGCGCACGGGGCCGCGCGCCGCCAGGGCGCCGCGCCACGCGTCGCTGGACGCCGCGATCGACTGGAGCTGGCAGCTGCTGAGCCCGCAGGACCAGCGCTGCCTGGCGGCGCTGTCGGTGTTTCGCGAAGGCTTCAGCGCCGCCGCCGCCGCCATCGTGTGGCAGCAGCCCGCCACGCACGAAGTGCTGGCGCGGCTGGTCGCCGATTCGCTGGTGCGCAGCGAGCTGGGACCGGACGGTGGCATGCGCTACCACCTGTTCGAGATGGTGCGCGAGTTCGTCGCCGAACGGCTGGCTCCGGTCGAGCGCCTCGAATTGCGTGCGCGCCATCGCGACGGGTGCTTGCGCTTTGCCCGGGCCCATGCCGCCATGTTGCCGCTGACCGACGTGCCCAACCTGCACGAGGCGCTGCGCAGCAGCCTGGAAGACGGGCAGCCGCTGCAGACGCTGGAACTGGCGTTGGCCACCGAGTCGCACTGGGAGCGGCGCGGGGTGCCCCCGGAAGTGCGCAGCCTGTGGCTGGGCGCGCTCGACGCGGTGCGCGGCGGCACGCCCTCGCACGCCGCGCGCGTGCAGGCCGCGCGCTGCCTGTTCGCCCGCCGTCTGTATGAAGCGGGTGACCCCGCCAGCGCGTTGATCCTGGCCGATGAAGCGGTTGCCGCCGCGGCCGGCGACGCCCGCCTGCTCGCCCCGGCGCTGGCGGTTCAACTGCGATTGCGCTGGAAGAGCCGGGTGCGTGGCGACGAGGGCCTGTCCGATGCACTGCAGCGCGCGCTGGTGTTGACCGAAGACGGCGCCGACCCGCACACCCGCGCGGAGCTGCTGAACCTGCTCGGCGAAGTGATGGTGCTGGGCCGGCACGATGCCGAGGCCGCGTTGCCGTTCTACGACCAGGCGCTGGCCTTGTTCGAATCGCTCGGCGAAGCCCGCCAGGCCTGGGACGTGCGCATGGGCCAGGGGATCTGCGCGCAGGTGCAGCGGCGCTTCGACGACGCGGTGGCCATGCACACGCAGGTCGCGCAGGCGGCCGAGCGGCTCGACGATCAGCTGCTGCTGATCGACGCCTACAACAACCTGGGCGTGGCCTGCAACCACGCACGCCGCTGGGACGACGCGGTGCGGCACGGCCGCATGCAGCTGCGGCTGGCCACGCGCCAATACTCGCGCTACATGCAGGTGATGGCGCTGTGGAACCTGGCCCGTGCGCTGGCGCGCAGCCGCCGGCCTGAAGTCGCGGCCACCGCGCTGGCGGCCAGCTGCCATGATTGGCTGGCGCACTTCGGTTCGCTGACGGCCGGCGACCTGCGCTACGTCGCCAAGGTGCGGCGGCTGGTGCAGCGGCAGCTGGGCCCGGCGCAGACGGCCGCATTGTGGGCCGCAGCCGAACAGATGGCGCTGGCGGATGCAGCCAAGGCAGTGCTGGACGAGTCGGGCGGCTTGCCGAACCAGGCCTGAAACAACGGTCCCAGGCAGCCCCTGATGAAGGGGCTGGCCGCACGAGATGGTTCAAAGAGGCCTGGTGCCGCGCAGCATCGGTGTCAGACGCATGCGAGACCCTGGCGCCCACCGCCGCCTTTTGCCAGAGTCCGCTCCCGAGGCGCGGAGGGGCCTTCCCGCACAAGAGGCTCTCACCCTGGTTCCGTCTCGTTTCGACCTGACAGACTCATTGTTTTCGTTGGCCCATCGCGGGGGGGCCTCGGCCTTCGCCGATCGGGTGCGGCCCATGGGAGTCCAGGCACCGGCGGCGTGAGGTGTCGCCCATCGCTGCCTGAGGTCGGCCGATTCCGCCGCCCCTTGAACAGGGGGGTCGCGCTGGCCGCGGGGCAAACGATCTCCTAACGCTGGCTTGAGAACCTTGGCCCGTCGCAAGCCCGCGACGCATCCGAGGCAGAGCAGCATGAGCACCGAACGCATCGCCCATTTCGCCATGGCCGCGGCCGTCGCCGCGGCAGCCATTGCCGCCACCCCCGCCCGCGCCCAGGACTATGGCGCGATGCTGAACCAGTCGATCGCGCGGATGAACAACATCGTCGCGCAGGCCGAGCAGGCGTCGAACAACATGGTCCGCCAGCGCATGCAAGACCCGCAGGTGCAGGCAGCCTACCGCCAATATCTGGGCCAGATGCAAGCCAGCGGCCAGCGGGCGATGGACTTCCCGACCTACACCTCGCAGTACATCTACACGCGCGGCTTTTCGGCCGACGGCATCCGCCACGCACAGGCCAACGAGGCCGGCATGCAGGCCCGGGAGCACGCTGCCTGGCAAGGCTTGCAGCAGGCTCAGGCGCAACGCGGCCAGGCCCAGCAAGCGCAGCGTGACGGCTACTTCGCCAACCAGCAGGAGGCCGGCCGCGGGCTGATGGGACAGAGCACCTACACCGCACCGAACGGCGCCCAGATGCCGCTGCCGCACACCTGGCAAGCCAACACCACGCACCAGTACCAGGGCAACACCTACGGGGTGGACGCGTCGGGCCAGTACCACGTGCTCGGCGCCAACGGCTGGTGGTACCCGGTGCAGCGGCGCTGAGCCGGCCGCGCGTCCACCGCACACGTCAACGCCCACCCGGGCCAGTTTCAACAGGGAGAACTTCATGAATACCCAACGAATCCCCATCCTGCCCGATCCGCTGCGCCGCAAGCTGATGTTCGGCTTGCCCGGCGGGCTGGTCTTTGCCACGCCGATGGCGATGGTCGGATGCGGCGGCGGGGGCGGCGACGCGTCTGCTGACGGCGACATCCAAGGCAAGGTGGTGCTGCCACCGGGGGTGAAGATGGCTGATGCGACGGTGGTCAGCGGCGCACAGGAGGTCAAGCCTGAGGGCGACGGTCGATTTTCGGCCGACCTGGCCGACGATGCACTGGGACTGCTGACGGTCGTCCATGCCTCCGAGAAGGTGCTCGGGTACGCGATGACACGGCGCGGCGTGAGTGACCAGGCGATCGATCACCGGTCGAGCGCTGCGGCCCTGATCTTCCTGGCCGCGGGTGGCGTCTGGCTGGAGGCTGCCGATGCCCACCGCGTGCACGATGCGATCAAGGCCCACAGCCAGACCGAGACCGTCGCCGCCGTGGTCAAGGCGCGCACCGATGTCGATCCCTATGCCCTGGACGGACCCGACGACGCCATCGTCGCAGCGGTCATTCAGGCCGTGAGCGCCCTGCGCCGCAGCCCGGCGTCGGCCGCTCGCAGGCCTTCCGCACGCCGCATGGCGGCCAACGACGTGCAGCCGCTGCTGCGCATCGAACCCGGCGGCGAGGTCAATGGCATTTCGGTGAACCAGGACGGCGACACGCCGGGCTTCAGCATCGTCAACACCAAGCGCCGCGCCGGCTACGCGCACCTGTACAAGGTGGGCTACAAGATGCCGGACGCGCCGCAGGTCGACCTTGCGCAGGCCGAGCCGGTGGGCAATCCGCTGGGCGTGCCCTCGACCTTGGCGTTGAGCATCGCGGCAATCCCCGGCGCCTTTCTGGGAGGCCCGGTGCCCTGGGAACCCAAGACTACCGCGCGGGTGCCGCTGGCGATGCACGAGGGTGCTGAGAGCACGTTGTACGAGATCGTATACCTCACCCCCGTTTGGGACCGCGCCGAGCCCGACTTCTACATCACCGCGCCGCGCTTTGCCACGCATGCGGCGCTCTGGCGCACCAAACTCGAGGGCCTGCATCAGACATCGGTGCTGCAGCTCGTCTTCGGCGCCGTCCTCGCCGGCCTGGGCGTCGGTGCCAACGTGATCGAAGAAGCGGCGTTCTTGCTGGCCTTTGAGGAACTCAACGCAGCGGCGGCCGCGACGCCGAACTTATTTGCGCTGATGAAGGCAGCGCGGGGCGGGGTGCAGATGCTTCCCACGGTGCGCTCCTGGCTCACGCTGATGGCAGGCGCCGAAGGACGGATCGCGATCGTCAACGATGTGGTGTGGCCCGCCATGGCCGGCCTGGTCGCGCGTGGCAACGCGGTACTGGCCGGCCAGATGGCGGCCCGAACGGTCACGCGCGTTCGCATGATCGCTTTCCAGGGCGCGATGCGGGCGCTGCTCGCCACCTGGGCCGTGCTCGGCGTCGTCGACACCGGCGCGCAATGGAAAGACTTGCACACCGGCGAAAAAGGCAGCCTGTTCACCGCCACCCTGGTCGGCCCCAAGGTGCAGGTCAGCCCCTCGTCGGGCAAGGTGGGCAAGGGCGAGGAGCAAACGTTGACTGCGCGGGTCACCGGGGCGCAAGGCGTCACGCTCACCTACCGCTGGACGCTTACCGGCAGCAACCTGGCCAACCTGAGCGACCGGGCCGGCAAGATCGGCCTGACGATCGATACCGACAAGGACGTGGTGGTGCTGGCCACCACACCGTCGACCGTGGGCACGCTGACCGTGACGGTCGAGGCGTTCCAGGTCAAGGCTGGTGGCAACCGCAGCCTCGGCGAGGCCGTGGCCAAGCTCGCGATGGACAACAACATCATCAAGCTCACGCCGGAGGTGGCGCGCATCGAGCGCGTCGGTGGCGACCAGCTCTTCACCTTCTCGATGACGGCGCCGCCCGTGGCCGACGCCTTGTTCTACGAGTGGCGCTGCGCAAGCCAGGTTGGCCGGTTGATCTCCGGCGGCGAAGAAACCTCGTCGGCGCGCACCTCCATCGTGTCGGCGGCGCCGACGGCGCGCTACCTCGGTCGCGACGGGCTCAACGGCGGCGAGAGCGAAACCATCACCTGCATTGCGTTCTACACGCCAGCCGACCCGAGCACCGGCCAGGCCGTGCGCACGAACATCGGCCAGGCAGCGGCCGAGGTGCAGGTCAAGCAGAAGTTCAACGTCGAGATCGTGTCGCTGCCCACCCTCACGCCGGCCAACAACACCGTCGCCGTCATGGCGCAGATCACCGATCCGGTGCCGGCGGGCGCCAGCATCGAATGGAGCTGGTTGCATTCGGGCGTGGGGTTGATTCAAACCTCGCTGAACGATGCCAACAAACCGAACAGTTCGGTGCAGTTCGCCTCCGGCGCGGTAGAAGGGCTGGCGATCTTCACCGTCTCGGCACGTGTCGTCGTGCCCGGCCAGGCCGCCGTGCCGGTGCTGCCGGTGACGGCCAGCACGCAGGTCAAGAAGAACCTGGTTCAGGTGGTCGTCAATGCCAAGGGCGGCGTTTACGGCTGCACCGACCCCAAGGCCTGCGGCGTCAGCGCGTACACGGCCTTCCTCGTGCCCCGGTATTCAAAGGCCGTGCTCTATCAAGCCGTTCTGAGCGGCTACGACTTTCCCGGCTGCAACCGCACTGTCACCTGGACCGGGGTGCTGGGCGACGGCGGCGGCTGCAACTTCCCCGTCACCTACTTCCCGCACTCCTCGGCCGGAGCCACCGACACCTGGGCCGTTTGGATCGGCTTCGGCGGCCCGCTCAGCGGCAAGTGCGTGGTGACGATCACGCTCGCACCGTGAGCCTCAGCCATCGCGCCGCAGCACCAGAACAGGCATCCGCCGCCCTGTCACCACACCACCCCGCAGCCCTCGTCCAAAGGATCACCATGAACCATCGTCACACCCCTTCCGCGCCGCTTCACGCTTGCTCAACAGCGCTCGCCATTGCCGCCGCCCTGGTCTGCGCTTCGGCTCAGGCGCAAACCCGGGAATACAAGTCCTACAAGAAAGGCAACATGGGCGGCCAGTACAACAAGGACGTGTTCACCATGGGCACGATCAGCGTCGAAGAGAAGGACGGCAAGGCGTTCTTCCGAATGAACGCCGGCGCCGTGGACGCCTGCCTGCGCGGCGAGATCCCGGCGCTCGTGACCAAGTCGGACGCCACCACGATCGTCGAGCCGCAGATCGCGCTGGCCGGCTGCGAGAAGTTCCGCTACGTGATCCGCAACGACGGCAGCGGCGGCCAGCGAGAGTCCTGGCGCAACGACCAGTGGGTCGACACCAAATGGGACCACGGCCTCACGTCGAAACAATGAGTTCGCTGTGATCGACGCGGCATCGCCGCAACGCCGTCTTGCCCGCAAGCGCCCCGATCTTTGCTCTGCCCTCCCTCAACCTGGACAACTTCAATGCGCGCCGCACCCGCCATCCGTGACACGCAGTTCCTGCCACTCAAACGCCTCGGCGCCTGGTTCGCCAGCGCGGCCGCGCTTGCCATCGCGCTGCCCGGTTGTGGCGGTGGCGGCGCGGCAATCACGCCAAAGCCACCACCACCGCCACCTCCACCACCCGCAACAGCGGCGATCAGCGGTGTGGTGTCGGACGGGCCGCTGCAAGGCGCCACCGCCTGCTACGACCTGAACAACAACGGCGCTTGCGACGCTGCCGAGCCCACGTCATCGGCCACCGACGCCAACGGCAACTACACCGTCACCGTGCTGGCCACTGATGCTGGCCAGCACGCGGTCATCGTCAACGTGCCGTCCACGGCGATCGACCAGACCACGGGCGCGGCGATCGGCGCGACGCTGACCTTCAAGGCGCCGGCCACCGGCACCGCCGGAACACAGAACGTCTTCGTCAGCCCGCTGACGACGATGGTGGTGAGCCAGATGCAGGCCACCGGTGCGAATGCCGCTGACGCGGCCGCGTTGATCCAGGCGCAAGCCGGGCTCGCGGTGTCGCCGCTGGCCGACTTCGGCGGCACCGGCGCCGGGGCGGCGCAGGCCGCCTTGCTGGCGCGGCTGGCGGTGCAGACGCACAAGGCGCTGGCCGCGGCGATGGCGCCCAGCCTCGGACGGCCGGACGTGAGCGGCGCCAACGTGACGCAAGCCGACACCGACCAAGCCGTGGCCAGCGCGCTGCGCGCGGCGCTGCCCGCGCTGGCGGCAACAGTGGCCGACCCGGCCGTCAACGCGGCCACCGATGTGCAGGCCGCGCTGGTGGCGGCCGCGCAAAGCCTGGTCGCCACCCAGCCGGCGCTCAATGCCGGCGAGGCATTGGCCGCGATTGCCGCCTCCAAGCTGGCCCAGGCCGCGGCGCCGGCCACACTGACCGACACCGCCGCGCTGCGCGCGCTGAGCTACACCGACGCGAACAACTGGAGCTATCGCGCGCTGGCGAGCAACACCGCTGACAACACGCCCGATGCCGGCGGCCTGGTTCACTTCTACGACATTCACGGGCAGGCTGCGGCCGGCGTGATCAGCACCTGGGGTTTCGCAATGCTCGAAGCGCGCAAGGGCGACCGGCACTGGAACGGCAGCGCCTGGGTCGAATGCAGCTTCGGCCAGCGCAGCACCCAGACGCCGCGCAATGCGCAAGGCCGAAGCACCTACAACTACTGCGACGGCCACGAGAAGGGCGTGAGCGAGCGCACCGGCGTCGACATTGCAGGCCAGACGCTGGCCAGCGTGATCAGCACGAAGATCCGCACCTTCCCCGGTGACGACAGCGGCGTGACCTACGCCGACTGGGGCCCGGCCAATCTGGGCCTGCTGGGCAACGCGGCCTTCCCCGCCGGCTCGCAGTTGTACTATCAGCAAACGATGCCGACCGAGAACGCCCAGGCCTACGACGTGACCAGCCCGGCGAACATCTGGGACTTGAGCGTGGCCGCCGGCGGTGACGCGCGCAACAACGCCACGCTGGGCTGCAACCGGGCCTTTCAGGGCTCGCAGTTGCGGCGCCAGCCCGCCACGCTCGAAGATGTGATCGCGGCCAACCCCGGCACGCCGTGCACGGTGGACCCACAGGCCGACGCCAGCGGCGGCAGCCTGAACCCC
Source organism: Methylibium sp. (assembly GCA_043718725.1). Taxonomy (GTDB): domain Bacteria; phylum Pseudomonadota; class Gammaproteobacteria; order Burkholderiales; family Burkholderiaceae_C; genus LGRD01. The sequence continues at coordinate 1,449 of JAYSVE010000019.1, read as the reverse complement.
AACATATGGTGGGCCGGCACCAGGATGTCCCTGGGCAGCGTGGCCGACGGCGCCACGCTGCCGCCGAACACGGGCAACTTCTTCACGACCGCGGCGAGCCTGCGCGTCTCGTTCGCGCCCTCGGGCAGCGCGGTCAAGTACTACAGCTGCCATGTGCGCACCAACGGCGGCAGCCCGCGCAACTGCACGCTCATCGGCAACGGCACGTTCAGCATCCAAGCCTTGGGCGACGCACGGGTCATGAGCTTCGGCAACCTGCCCGCGCTGGCGCAGCGGCTGAACTTCGCGCGTGTGTTCGTGCAGCGCGGCGGCGTCGTGTACTTCGGCTATCGCAGCGTGTCCAACATCACGCGCAGCACGATCCGGCTCAACCTGCCGGCCACCAATGCACTGTTCGGCAGCTTGGGGATCGCCTCGATCACGCCTTGAACAACGACACAGCCGGTCACCGCGAGGTGCCCACCACGATGCGCTCTGCGAACCCACAGGAGAATCCACATGAACACCCACCGAATCGCCCAAACGAGTACTCCCCAGCTTGCTCGGCACATCGTCCCCCTCACTGCCGCCGCCTTTGTACTGTCGCTGGCGCTTGCCGGTTGCGGTGGAGGCGGAGGCGGGGATGGCGGCGCGGCGGGCGGGGCCGCCGCCACGGTCGGTCCGACGCTGAACTTCACGCCAACGAGCGGCGTGACCTGCGCCGACGGCCTGGTGATCCAGAGCAACGCCGCGTTCCCGCAGCCGTTCGCTTTCCAGGGCGCGCCGTCCTGCCTGGTGCTCACGGTGTCCGCCGGCGCCGCGGCCAACCAGCCGACGATGCAGCCGCCTGGCCCCGGCACCGTGACCACGGCCACCGTGCGCGTCGGCCCGGTGACCGGCCCCATGCGCTTCGTGCGCATGCGCATCAGCTACCAAAACGGCTTTGGCGCCTTTTGCTGCTCGGTGGAACAGTTCGGCCAGACCTTCACGCCGCAGGCCAATGCCGACACCACGATGGCGCTGAACTTCCCCATTGGCTTCACTGCCAGGCCCGCGCCCACCGACACAACGACCATCGCATTCAACGACCAGATCGGCTTGCAGGTGCTGGCGCCCAACGTGCCCATTCCCGGCATCTGGCGGCGCGACGGTGGGCAGGAACAGTTTCTCGACACCAACCTGTGGCAGGTTCTGCCTGCGGCGGGTCAGAACCAGCGTAGCGCAGGCAGCTTCAGCGGCTTCATGCCTTCGTTCAACTTCCAGTTTGTGCCAGGTTGAAGGGCCCGGTCAACCCCACCGCGCAGGCTATTCGACCGCCTTCGCCATGTCCTCCACCACCTTCTTTGCGTCGCCGAACACCATCATCGTCTTGTCCATGTAGAACAGCTCGCGCTTGTTGACGATGATGGTCTTGGCCTTGTAGGCCTCGATGATGGGCATGCCGTAGATGGCGCTGCCCTTGGTGTGCGC
>JAYSVE010000180.1:0-12166 GCA_043718725.1 Methylibium sp. | reverse complement strand
TCGCACCTTGTTCAAGCTTGTCACGCCCAATGCGTTGTTGGGCCTGCGGCAAGGCCAGCGCGGGCGCAAATTGCGAGCTTTGTAGGCGCCCTATGAGGCTCTGCCACCCACGCACCATCGATTCGTTTTCTTTCTGGTCGACAAATCGATCGGTCGGACGAACTGAAAATCCCCGCTTGACCTCGTGCCGCGCAATGCCCGTTGCAAGGACCATCGAGTTGCCGTTGCCCTCTGGTGTCAAGGCTGCCAATGAACCATGACCCCTCCGACAGGGGCGTTGAAGTGTTCATGTCTTCGGCTGCGCAGGCACCCGGCCTCCAAACGCTGTGGTGTGAACTGGAATCGCGCGCGGACGCGTCCTTCTTCCTCTCCTGGTCGTGGATCGGTTCTTGGCTGGCCAGCCTGCCGTCGCGCGTCGAGGTCCAGGTGATCCGGGCCGAACAGCGCGGCCAGGTCGTTGGCCTGGCGCTGCTGGTTGTGACAAGGCTGCAGCGCTTGCGAATTCCACTCGGTCGCGCCGCGCACCTGCACTGCACCGGCGATCCCGAATACGACGGCTTGACGATCGAACACAACGGCCTGCTGCTCGACCGCGCCATCGCAAAATCCGCGCAGTCCGCCATGCTTCGCTTCATGTGCGACCCGAAACGCTACTGGCGCTCGGTGAGCCTCCCCGGGTTGACCGGTGCGCAGGCCATTGGCGCCGAAATGCTGCCGCCGCGGGTCGCGATGGATGCGCTGGAGCGTCACTGCGCCGTGGTGCCGTTGCAGCCGGTGCGCGATCGCGACGGCGATTACCTCGGCCTGCTCGGCACGCGCCGCCGCGCGCACATACGCCGCAGCATGCGGGGCTGCGCCGAGCGAGGGCCATTGCACCTGAGTGTTGCGAAGGATGCGACGACGGCCATGGCATTCTTCGAGGACCTGCTGACGCTGCACCGAAAGCGTCGCGCCGACTTGGGCAGCCGCTCGGGATTCGACACACCCTTCGCGCGCGATTTCCACTGTCGGCTGATCAAGACCTGCCTGCCGCGAGGCGAAGTTCAACTCGTGCGCGTTCATGCGGGTGAGGACGACATTGGTTACCTGTACAACTTTGTCCACCGCGGACGGGTCAGTTTCTACCAATCGGGTTTCGCCTTCGGCAGCATCGACCACCGATACAGCCCCGGACTCGTCACCGTGGCGCTGGCCATAGAACACAACGCGCGACTCGGCCACGACTGCTTCGACTTCCTGGCCGGCGACGCACAGTACAAGCGGGCTCTTGCGACGCACAGCGAGCCGATGTGGTGGGTCAACCTGAACCGTGATTGCCTGACGCTGCGTGCCGAAAATGCGTTGCTCGCCGTCGGCCGAAGCAGTCGCAATTGGCTGCGAAAACGGCTTGCCAGCGGCGCCGACGACCCGAGCGTGCTGCCACTCAATGTGCGCGCGCGCGACAACGCCGCCGAGTGATTCAAATAGGCGCAACTGACCGTCATCACACTCTGTTGATGACGTGAGCACACCTGGCCCGCCGATGGACGACACGCAACTTCGGGTGACCCGGTGCTTCCTTGTGGATCCTGACCTGCGCGGCCAGCGGCGAAACTGCGTGAGAAGGCGCGAAATTCATGCCGACTCCGACAACAGCCACCCCATCAGCAAACCCAGCAACAGCGCCCACACCCCCAGCACCGCCAGCGCCCCCCACCAAAGCCGCGGCAGGCTGTCCTTCGAAGCCCGGGCCTCGCGCAGTCTCGCTTCCCACAGAGGCAGTGGCGTGAGCCGCACGACCAGCGCCACGCCGAGCGGAATCAACAGCAGCTCGTCGAGCATGCCCAGCACCGGGATGAAGTCGGGAATCAGGTCGATCGGGCTGACGGCGTAGGCGATCACGGCGATGGCAACCCACTTGGCGGCGCGTGGCGTCTGCGGGTGCTTGAACAGTTTCCACAGCGCCAGCAGGTGCACGCCGATCTCGGCCAGTGTCATCGGTCTGCCACCCTTTGCGCGTCCTTGACGATGCGTGCCAGCCGGTCGGCCAGCTTTTCGGTGCTGAGCTTTTCACGCAGCCGCTCGACCATCAGCGGCAGGCTGAACGGGCTCGGGGCCTTCAGCTCGACGAAGTCGATGCGCAGGCCGTTCATGCGTCGCAAGGTCGCTCTCAGGCGGGCAATGTCCAGCTCCTGGCTCAGCACCTCGGCCTGCGCCTGGCTCAGCAGCAGGTTGCCCGCGTCGTATTTGCGGAACACCTCGAAGAACAGGCCGCTGGACGCCTGCAACTGCCGCGTGCTCCTGGGCGCCCCGGGGTAGCCGGTGAACACCAGCCCGGCCACCCGGGCGATCTCGCGAAAGCGGCGCTGCGCCAGCTCGCCCGAGTTCAGGCTGGCCAGCACATCGCTCAGCAAACTGTCGGTGGCCAGCAGCGTCTTGTCCAGCAGCGCGGCCAGGTCGACCGGCTCGGCACTGAGCAGCTCGAAACCATGGTCGTTGACGGCCAGGCTGAAGGTGTTGGGCGCGCTGCGCGCCAGGCGCCACGCCAGCAGGCTGGCCAGGCCCACGTGCACGTTGCGGCCGGCAAACGGATACAGGTACAAATGCTGGCCCTCGCGCGACACATAACGCTCGACCAGCAGCGTTTGCGGCGTGGGCAGGCGCGACAGTTTGGCCTGGGTTTGCAGCATCGGCATCGCGGCCTGCATCTCGGGCTCAAGCCAGTCGCCCTGCGCCGCGGCGGCCAGCAGCTCCAGCACCGCGTCGGCCATCTCGCTGGACAGCGGCATCTTGCCGCCGCCCCAGATCGGCACGATGCCGCGCTGCTGGTCGGCCTTTTTCACATAGGCCGTCATGTCCTGTGTGCGGATGTATTCGAGCACCCGGCCGGCGAAGACAAAACAATCGCCCTTGCGCAACCTCGCGATGAAGCTCTCTTCCATCACGCCGATTTTGCCGCCGCTCAGGTATTTCACCTGCATCGACGCGTCGCTGACGATGGTGCCCACTTGCAGGCGGTGGCGCTTGGCGATGCCGCGGTCGGGCACGCGGTAGACGCCGGCGATGTTCTGGATGCGGTGGAAGTCGGGATAGGCGGCCAGGCTCGCGCCGCCCTTCTCGACAAAGTCCAGCGCCCACTGGAACTCGTCGCGCGTGAGATCGCGGTACGCGTGGGCGCTGCGAACTTCATCGAACATCGCGTCGCGCTCGAACCCGCCGCCCAGCGCCACCGTCACTAGATGCTGCACCAGCACGTCCAGCGGCTTCTCGGGTGTGGCGCGCTTTTCGATTCGCCCGGCGGTGGCGGCGCGGCGCGCGGCGGCACCTTCCACCAGCTCCAGCGTGTTGGTGGGAACGAGCGTGATGCGGCTGGGCCGGCCCGGCGCGTGGCCGCAGCGGCCGGCGCGTTGCAGCAGCCGCGCCACGCCCTTGGCGCTGCCGATCTGCAGCACCCGCTCGACCGGCAAAAAATCAACCCCCAGGTCCAGCGACGAGGTGGCCACCACTGCTTTGAGCCGGCCTTCCTTCAAGCCGAGCTCGACCCATTCGCGCACCTCCTTGTCCAGCGAGCCGTGGTGCAGCGCGACCACGCCGGCCCAGTCGGGCCGCTCACGGATCAGCAGCTGGTACCAGATCTCGGCCTGCGAGCGGGTGTTGGTGAACACCAGCGTCGTGCCGCTGCGTTCGATCTCGTCGATCACCGGCATCTGCATCTGCACGCCGAGGTGTCCGCCCCAGGAGAATCGGCCCGGGTCGGCGGGGATCAGCGTGTCGATCAGCAAGGTCTTGTCGACCTCGCCCTGCACCTGCACGCCGTCGCCCGAGCCGAGCAGCACCTGCATCGCCTCGGCCACGTTGCCCAGCGTGGCGCTCAAGCCCCACACCGCCAGCGTCGGGTTCCAGCGCTTCAATCGGGCCAGCGCCAACTGCACCTGCACGCCGCGCTTGTTGCCCATCAGCTCATGCCATTCGTCGACGATGACGGTGTGAACCCCGGCCAGTTCTGCGTGCGCGGCTTCGCGCGTGAGCATCAGGCTCAGCGACTCGGGCGTGGTCACCAGTGCGGTGGGGAAGCGCCGGTCCTGGCGCGCGCGTTCGGCGGACGGCGTGTCGCCGGTGCGCTGGCCCACGGTCCAGTTCAGGCCCAGCTCGGTCAGCGGCAGTTGCAGCGCCCGGGTGGTGTCGGCCGCGAGCGCGCGCATCGGTGTCAGCCACAGCACCCCGAGCGGGGGGGCACTGGCCGAGCGCCGGGCCGCCCCAAGCCGGCCGCGCCCCTCGGGGGCAGGAGCGCAGCGACTGGGGGGCTCGGGAACGGAGCGCCGGGCCGCCCCAAGCCGGCCGCGCCCCTCGGGGGCAGGAGCGCAGCGACTGGGGGGCTCGGGAACGGCAGATTGCGGCAGCGCCAAGCCGCGCATCAGCGCGCCCAGCCACACCGCATAGGTCTTGCCACTGCCGGTGGTGGCGAGGAGCAGGCCGCTGCGGCCGGCCGCCAGGTGCGCCCACACCTCGCGCTGGAACGCAAACGGCTGCCAGCCGCGCCGCGCGAACCACGCCTGCGCCTGGGATGGCGTGTCGAGCAACGCACTCACGGCGTCGTCTTCTGGCTCGGCGCCAACGCCAGGCCGACACGCTCGATGCGGCCCTCGTGCAGGCTGGTGACGCGAAAGTGGGCGCCGTGCCAGTCGATGCCATCGTCTTCGGCCGGATCGCGCGACAGGTTGTCGGTCATCCAGTCGCGCAGCGTGGTGCCGCGGTGCTGCGGCAGCGGCAACTGGAAGAACTCGAACACGTCGGCCAGCGGCAGGTCGGCGTCCAGCGTCAGCCGGCCCAGCACCGCGCGGCGCTCCGGTGGCGGCTGCTCCGGCGGCGCCACCACGCCCAGTCGTTTGGCCAACCAGCCCAGCGTGGTGCCTTGCAGCAGCAGCGACGCTAGCACCACCAGGAACGCCGCATTGAAGAAGCGATAACTGTCGGGAACCTTTTCGATCAGCGGGAACAGCGCCAGCACGATGGGCACCGCGCCGCGCAGCCCGACCCAGCCGATGAACAAGCGCTCGCGCTGGCCAAAGCGCAGCGGCAGCAGGCACAGCCACACCGCCAGCGGACGCGCCACAAAGATCAGCGCGACCGCAACCACCAGCGTCGGGCCGACGGTGCGCAGCATGTCGCTCGGCGACACCAGCAGGCCCAGCAGCAGGAACATCGTCGCCTGCGCGGCCCAGGCAAACCCATCGAGCGCCGACGACGCGGCGTGCGCCGCGGCTTCGGCGAGCGCCCGCAGGCGCAGGCCGAACAGGTAGATGGCGAGGAAGCCCGAGCCCTCCACCAGGCCGGCGGCCGCGAACACCGCCATGCCCGCCGACACGATGACCAGCGCCAGCACGCCGCCATGCTCCACCGTCAACGGCAGGCGGCGCAACAACCAGCCCACGCCCCAGCCGCCAAGCAGGCCCATCGCGGCACCGAAGCCCAATTGGCGCACCAGCAGCCAGGCGAGTTCGCCGATGCCGGCGTCGGTCTTGAGGCTGGCGATCAGCGCCAGCACCAGGAACACCGCCATCGGGTCGTTCAGGCCCGACTCCAGCTCCAGCGTGGCCGACACGCGTTCGGCCAGACGAACGCCGGTCTGGCGCAGCAGCGAGAACACCGCCGCCGCATCGGTGGAGCTGACGATGGCGCCGAGCAACAGGCCGTGACGCCAGTCGACATCCATCGCCGCCATCGCCACCGCGCCCACCAGCGCGGCGGTCAACGCCACGCCGACGGTGGCCAGCACCAGCGCCGGTTTGAAGCCGGTGCGAAAGGTCTCCTTGCGCGTGCTGATGCCGCCTTCAAGCAGGATCACCGCCAGCGCGGCATTGCCCACCCACGCCGACACCAGCGCATTGTCGAATCGCAGGCCGAGCGGGCCGTCGACCCCGACGAACATGCCGGCCAGCAAGAAGACCAGCAAGAACGGCAACCCCAGGCGCGCCGACATCACCCCCGCCAGCAGGCTGGTGAACACCAGCAGGCCGCCGGCCAGCAGCAACAGGTACAGGGTGTGCATTGGCGTTGACCTTAGCAGAGCGGCCAGTCGGGGCGCCGACCTGATCACCCGCAAGGTAAATGCATTCCCGGCTGGCAAGCCGGTCCGGATTCGGGTCTGATTCAGGCATGGCCCAAATCCGCAATGTCTTGTTCATCATGTGCGACCAGTTGCGCGCCGACCACCTGGGCTGCGCCGGCCACCCTTACCTCAAGACGCCGAACATCGACGCGTTGGCCCGGCGCGGCGTGCGGTTTACCAACGCGTTCGTCAACTCCAACGTCTGCGGGCCGTCGCGCATGAGCTTCTACACCGGGCGCTATCCGAGCAGCCACGGCGCCACCTGGAACCGCGTGCCGCTGGGCATCGGCGAAGTGACCCTGGGCGAATACCTGCGCGCCAGCGGGCAGCGCCTGGTGCTGGCCGGCAAGACCCATGTGATGCCCGACACCGAAGGCCTGCGCCGGCTGCGGATCGACGGCGCCAGCGAACTCGGCCACCTGCTGGAGCGCGGCGGCTTCGAGGAGCTACGACGGCCACCACCCGCCCGGCGACGAGTCCGGCTACGCGGCCTACCTGCACGGCCAGGGTTACAGCGGCGCCGACCCGTGGAGCGACTTCGTCATCGCCGCCGACGGCCCGAACGGCGAGGTGCTGAGCGGCTGGCACATGCGCCATGCGCACCTGCCGGCGCGCGTCAGGGAAGAGCATTCCGAAACCGCCTACATGACCGACCAGGCGCTGTCGTTCATGCGCGTCGAGGGCGACGAGCCCTGGACGCTGCACCTGAGCTACGTCAAGCCGCACTGGCCCTACATGGCCCCGGCGCCGTACCACGCGCTCTACAGCGCCGACCAGTGCCTGCCGGTGGCGCGGGTCGAAGCCGAACGGCACGACGCGCACCCGGTGGTCGCCGCCTACCGGCAGCATGAAGAGAGCCAGAGCTTCGCCCGCGACGAGTGCGTGCGCACCGTGCGGCCGGTCTACCAGGGCCTGATCCACCAGATCGACGACCACCTGGGGCGCTTGTTCGACGCGATGGCGAAGATGGGCCGGATGGACGACACGCTGATCATCTTCACCGCCGACCATGGCGACTTTCTGGGCGACCACTGGCTGGGCGAGAAGGAACTCTTCTTTGATCCCGTGCAGCGCGTGCCGCTGATCGTGATGGACCCGAGCCGCGCGGCCGATGGCACGCGCGGCACGGTGGAGCATCGTTTCGTCGAAAGCGTCGATGTGCTGCCGACGATCCTGGCGGCGCTGGACATCACCGCCCCGCGCCACCGCATCGAAGGCCGGCCGTTGCAGGGCCTGCTGCACGCTGGCGCGGTGGACGGCTGGCGCGACGCGGTGTTCTGCGAACTCGACTGGAGCTTCAAGCAGGCGCGCCTGCGGCTCGGCATGGACGTGCAGCAGTGTCGCGCCTGGTGCATTCGCACCGATCAATGGCGCTATGTGTACTGGCTGGACCAGCCCGAGCAACTGTTCGACCTGCAGGCCGACACTAGCGAGTTTGTCGACCCATGCAAGCACTCAGAAAACTGACCCTCGCGTTCTCACTCGCGCTGTTGTCGCTCACCTCGTTCGCCCAGGTCGACAAACCCGTCAAGCTGCTGGTCGGCTTCGCGCCCGGCGCATCGACCGACACCGCGGCGCGGCTGCTGGCCGAGCGCATGAAGGACGAACTGAAGCAGCCGGTGACGGTGGACAACAAACCCGGCGCCGCCGGCCGCATCGCCGCCGAAATGCTGAAGAACGCGCCGGCCGACGGCAGCACGATCCTGATCACGCCGATCGTCGTTCCGGTGCTGGCGCCGCTGGTGTTTTCCAGGCTGTCCTACGACCCGGTGGTCGACTTTGCGCCGGTGGCCCACGTCGCGAATTTTCAGTTCGCGCTGTCGGTGAATGCCGCCCACCCGGCCCGCAACCTGCAGGAATTGGTGGCCTGGTTCAAGGCCAACCCGACCCAGGCCAACTACGGCACGCCAGCGCCCGGCAGCCTGCCGCACTTCTTCGGGGTGATGCTGGCGCGCGATGCCGGGCTCGATCTGGTGCACGTGCCCTACAACGGCGGCGGGCCTTTGATGACCGCGCTGGTGGGCAACCAGGTCAGCTCGGGCATTGACACGCTGGTGGACCAGATCGAACTGCAGCGCAGCGGCAAGATCCGCTTGCTCGCGACCTCGGCGGCGCAGCGCAGCCCACTGTTGCCCGAGGTGCCGACCTTCGCCGAAGCCGGCCTGAAAGGCATGGAAGGCACGGCCTGGTTCGCGGTTTACGCGCCGGCCAAGACGCCCGAGGCGACCGTTCGCCAACTCAACGCGGCCATCAACAAGGCGCTGGCCGTGCCCGAATTGCGCGAGCGCTTCGGCAAGCTCGGCCTGGAGCCCACCGGCGGCTCGCCGGCCGACCTGTCGGCCGCGATGAAGCGCGACACCGAACGCTGGGCGCCGGTGGTCAAGGCGTCGGGGCTCAGGGCCGATTGAGCCGAGTGCATCCGGGTTCGATGACAGCGAAATTTGTCGCCTGAATGGCCGCCGTCGGCGAGCCGGGATCGGCCGAACTTCTCGATGTGGCCGTCAGCGTAATGATCTGAAGCGGTCGCTGCATCGCGGGGACAGTTGACCAACTTTTCGAGCCCAAGAGATAGTCTGCTGACGCCGGGAGCAGTAGCCCACATGTCCTGCTGGCAGGACGAGACTCGATTGAGACTACTGGGCGCAACTCCGGCATACTAGGTAGGGCCAAAGTTGGGTAGCGCGCAGTTGTACAGCGAGCGGTCGCAAAGAATTGAAGGCGAATGATCAGGCCAGAACACTTACCAGAATTCCTGAACCCTCCTCTGCACGAGGTGGTTCTTGGAGTGCAGTTCATTCCGCCGCGCGCCTACCAGCAGATTCATGCTGGCGAAGTTTGGAACCTGTTTCGGGCCGACTACCCCAGTGTTCAGGAGTTGCAAGCGCTGCCGCCGACTTTCGAGACATTCGGCCTTCCGTTGTCGTCTGCGCAATTGATGCTGCGAAGCGGCGCCTCACATGACAGATTTTGGTTTTTGACAACGAAAGGCGATGAGCTCATCCAGTTTCAGCAAGACCGGCTACTTCACAACTGGCGCAAGGTTGGAGACGGCACGAACGAATACCCGCGATTTGAAGGCATGGTCAAACGCTTCGAGGATGAACTCGTCCACTTTGAGCGCTTCGTCAATTCACTGGCTTCTCAAGCACTGCAGATAACACAGTGCGAGATCACGTACATAAATCACATCAGTCCCCACTCGGATGAGGCGTTGATAGTTGGCGATTGGCTGCGTCCGTTGTCTCTTCAAACGCCAATACAGGCCGACGATTTCTCGCTCACCTTGCGCCATACCATCTACGACGTTGACGGTAAACCCCAGGGGCGTCTGGTTGTCGAGGCAATGACGGCGTTCAGGGAGGATGGATCCCCATTGATTGCGTTGAACATTACCGTTCGCGGAGCGCCGAAGGATGCAACGTTCAGGTCAGCGTTGGACTTGATCTGCAAGGGGCGCGAACTTATCGTGATGCGATTTTCACAGCTCACAACTGACGCGGCGCACAAGCGCTGGGGACGAATCAAATGACTCATAGCAGATCCTTGACGACGTCATCAGCTGCGGCTGGCTATCCGGCAACCAATGTGTACAGTATTCGAGCGGGGCGACGTTTCGCGGCGCTGGATTCGGAGTGGCAGTTGACTGTCGAGGCGCGCCTGCAGGAATTGATTTGGTTGGAAAACGGCTGGGACGGATACGAGGGGCCACCAGTTAGCTTTGGTAGCGCGGTCTTTGCAATCCGCGTGCTTGAGGCAATATGTGTTGGAGACACGCCGGCCCCTTCAATCGTGCCGGGCAATGCTGGAGACCTCCAACTTGAGTGGCACTTGCCCAGCGGCGAGATTGAGTTGCACGTGCGCGCTCCAAATGATGTGCACGCGTGGCGATGCTTGACGGGCGCGCATCCTCTTGAGGAAGCGCTCATGCTGTCGACCGACTTTTCGGTGGTCGCAAAGTGGCTCCGGGATCTGACGGAGGCGCCGCTTGCCCCTCACGCCGCCGCGGCGTGACCCGAGCGGAAAGGTCGTCCCTCACGACCACGCAGAGATCCGGCCTGCAGATGGTGTAATTCGTCGGATTTCGCACCAGCAGGTAGTCCCTGATCAGAAGCGTGGGTGCCAACGCATCTCTTCCATTGCATTCAAGGCGTCAACGGGGGACAGTAGTGGAATGTCAATTGATCTGCAGCGCCAGATCGAGGAGGCGGGGCTGGATCCCCGCGTGTACGTGACGACCCCGCGATGGATTGGTTCAGTTCGATTCGTTGCGCGCGAACTGCGCGGCTTTGGCCTACAGGTCGGCTATCACCCGCTGGAGTCGAATCCGTATCACGGCGAGGTTTGGGGCGCGTTCAACAAGGTACAGCAAGACGGCCTCCGTCACGCGTGCCAGTGGTTTGTCGAGATCCCAGGAGTTGCGATCCGATAGCTCGAAAGTTCTGTTCTCAAGACATTCGCCATGCGGATGGCGGCCAGCGCAGTCGATGAATCACAATCCCGGCTCGCCCCCCGCGGGGTCGGCTCCCTCAGCCACTCAGGAGATACATCTATGCGCAAACTGATTCTCGCCGCCGCCCTGCTCGCCACGTTCGCCGGCACCGCCCACGCCGGCAAGACGCTGGACACCATCAAACAACGCGGCCAGGTGATCTGCGGCACCAACCCCAGTCTGCCGGGCTTTGCGGCGGCCGACAGCCAGGGCAACTGGGCCGGTCTGGACGTGGACATCTGCAAGGCCATCACCGCCACCGTGCTCAGCGACGCGAGCAAGATCAAATGGGTGCCGCTGAACGCCTCGCAGCGCTTCGCCGCGGTGCAGGCCGGTGAGGTCGATGTGCTGTCGCGCAACACCACCTGGACGCTGACCCGCGACGCGTCGCTGGGCATGCACTTCACCGGCGTCACCTATTACGACGGCCAGGGTTTCATGGTGACCAAGAAGAGCAAGGTCACCAGCGCCAAACAATTGAAGGGCGCCACGGTGTGCGTGCAATCCGGCACCACGACCGAGAAGAACCTGACCGACTTCTCCAAGGCCGCCAACCTGAACCTGAAGTCGGTGGTGTTCGAAACGCAGGAGGCCACCAACAAGGCCTACTTCGCCGGCCGTTGCCAGGCCTACACCACCGACGCCTCCGGCCTGGCCTCGGTGCGCAACAAGGAAGCCGGCAACCCTGAAGACCACGTCATCCTGCCCGAGCTGATCTCGAAAGAACCGCTGGGCCCGTCGGTGCGGCGCGGTGACGACGAGTGGTTCGCCATCGTCAAGTGGGTCGTCTTTGCGCTGATCGAGGCCGAGGAATACGGCATCACCAAGGCCAACGTCGACCAGATGAAGGCCGACAGCAAGGACCCGGTGGTCCAGCGCATCCTGGGCACGTCCGAAGACACCGGCAAGCTGCTCGGGCTGGACAAGGACTGGGCCTACCGCGCCATCAAGGAAGTCGGCAACTACGGCGAGATCTTCGAGCGCAATGTCGGTCCGTCGTCGGCGCTGAAGCTGCCGCGCGGCGCCAACAACCTGTGGAGCAAGGGCGGCTTCATGTACGCACCGCCGGTGCGTTAGAACGCATTGGAGCAAGCACCCAGGTTTCGCTGACCACCGGCCTGGGCTGTCATGATTCCTCCCCGGGCCGCACCGCCCACAAAGGCCCGCTGGTCCTGGCGCAGCAAGGCGTTCAGAAGCCTGGCGGTGCAGGTGCTGGCGGTGGCCCTGCTTGTTGCGGCAGGCGCCTACCTGCTGCACAACACGCTGGCCAACATGCGCCTGCGCGGCATCCAGAGCGGCTTCGACTTCATCACCCAGCCGGCCGGTTTTTCGATCGGCGAAAGCATCATCCCGTTCGACTCGGCCGAAAGCTACGCCAAGGCCTTCGTCGTCGGCCTGTCCAACACCCTGCGCGTGGCCGTGGTCGGCATCGTGCTGGCCACGGGGCTGGGTGGGTTGATCGGCATCGGCCGGCTCTCACGCAACTACCTGGTGCGCACGCTGTGCGGCGCGTATGTGGAGTTCTTTCGCAACGTGCCGCTGCTGTTGCAACTGTTCATCTGGTACTTCATCCTGACCGAGACCTTGCC
>JAYSVE010000179.1:0-2162 GCA_043718725.1 Methylibium sp. | reverse complement strand
GGCCCGGCCAACCTCACGCACGCCCGGCTACCCGGGCGCCAAACGCCCGCGTGAACGGCCGTTCGTGCCCCTGGGCACGTTGGTCGCCAGCCGGGCCTACCTGGCGGTGTCGCTCGGCTTGGTGCAGCGGGCCGGTTCGGCGCCGTCGGCGCAACTGACCGGTCTGGCTGATCTGGGCGAGCGCCGGCTGGGCGCCGTCAGCGGCACGCTGGCCAGCGCCGTGGCACTGGGCTGGAAACAGGGCGCGCTGCGCTCGAAAGTGGTGTCGCTGAACCTGCGCGAGGACGTGCTGGCCGAACTGGCCAAGCCGAGCGGCAGCCGCATCGACGTCGCTTTCGTGCCGCTGGCGCTTTACGACGGCTGGCAGCTCACCCACCCGGGTTCGCCCCTGGTTGCCGCCGACTACCGTCGCCCGATCGGCATCAACCTGGGCTTCGTCACGCTGGCGCCGGCCACTGAACTGCGCGCCGCGCTCGACAAGGTAATCTCCGACGCGTTGGCCGATGGCAGCCTGGCGCGCTGGGCGCGCGAAGAAGGCGTGAGCTGGTCGGCACCGGTCGCGCCCGACGTGTCGCGCGGCCCCAGCCTGGCCGAATTGACGGCTGACTGATCCCGCACCGGTGTGCCACCCGCCTGGCGCGCCGGTGCGCCAATCGTGGTCAATTCGGGGCCGGCGGTGGCGGCGAGGCTCAACGCCCGGCGGCGATGCCGATGAAAAGCGCCTGGGCGCTGCCCTTGTCCCGCACCAATCGGCACGTGGTGGTGGCGCCGACACCGCCCAGCGGTGCAGCAACCACCCGGTAACCCGGTGGCAGGCCCGCCAGCAGAAGGCCGGCGACGTCGCCGCACTGCCGCAGCGCCGTGCACTTGCCAGCTTGCACCGACTGGCCGGTGACCAGGCACCCGGCCTGGTTGAGGACCATCGCCGACGTGGCCGCCTGGGCCAGGCTGCGCAGCGTGGCGGCCTCGGCGTCGGCCTGCAGGTCGACCAGTGCCGGCACGGCCACGGCCGATGCTGCGCCGGCGAGGGTGATCGCGGCGATCTGTTCGATCAAGGTGAAGCCGCGGGCGGGGCGTCTCATGGTGGGCAGGGCCGTTGGTGGGCGTCACTGGAGTGTGGCGCAGCGCTCGCCGACCGACCACCCCGGGCCTGCGCGGTGCAGCCCCCCGGTTTGCGGGATGACCGTCAAGGGGGCGCTGTACACAGTGGGCCGGCCGACTCGGCCACCATCGTCAGGGACCAGCAGCCGGACGGCGCCGAGCCACCCGACGGCGACCGTCGCCCCGCCATCGGAGTGGGGCCCTTGGGGTCCTGGCGACAACCCCGCGACCACCCGACGACCACCCAGGACAGCGCCGGTCAGCGCGCCGGGCCGGGCCGCAGGCGCTCGGCCGGATCGATCGCGGCGCCAGGGTCCATCTCGATGGCCACCTGGGTGCAGACTGCCCGGCACAGCGTGGCCACGCGTTCGCTCTGCAGGCGGTAGTAGATCTGCGTGCTGTCGCGCCGCTTGCCCAGCACGCCCGCGCGGTACAGCGTGGACAGGTGCTGCGACATGTTGGGCTGGGTGGTCTCGATCTCGCCGAGCAATTCGGAGACGTTCTTCTCGCCATTGCACAGCGCGCTGATGATCTTCAAGCGCACCGGCGTGGAGAGCAGCGAGAACAACTCGGCCACTGATTCGAAAACAGCGTCTTCACTGGCGTTCGGTTCCGCGGCCATGGTCGTCATCTGAAGTGTTGTTTCGATTGTATTGGCAAGCACGGATGGACCGATCGACTGGCGTGCCTTGAGCTTGCAGGCGCCGTTGCCGGCACCGCCCACCCTGCGCACAGGGCATTCGCTGCAGCGCGGCATTGGCAGCAAGTTGGCGCCCCGCGCCAGGTCGGCATCGCGAAAGACCGGCGGGCAAGCTGCGGTGCAGTCATCGGCCTTCTCGCTCCATCAGCAGGTAGGTGTTGTAGGCGTTCATGCGGTTGGCCATCTTGAACAGCGGCAGGTCGCTGAACCGGCTCCAGTCGGTGCGGGCATAGGCCTCGTCGAACGGCTCCATGTTGCGGGCGGCCTCGCCCATGCGGTCGCGCAGGGTCTGCAGGTAGTCGCGCGTCAAGGCCATGTCGGCCCGCGGCTCGCTCGACAGCGGGCCGTGGCCGGGCACGAC
>JAYSVE010000178.1:0-4986 GCA_043718725.1 Methylibium sp. | reverse complement strand
GTTCTTCCAGTCGACGATCTGGTTGGCGTGCACGTCATGCAGCTTGGCCAACTCGGCCGGCGTGCGTTCGCCCCTGATGGCATCCGCCGCCACCTTGGCCTTGAACGTGGGTGAGTGATTCCGTCTTGCTCTTCTGCTCATGGTCATCCTGCTTTCTCGGGCTTGCCGCCCGGATTGGCGTCGCAGAATGTCCACTTATCGCGGTGCTCGGAAATCCGGGGCCACCTCTCCCATCGCGCGACGAAGGACGGCGTTTTGGGTGGCCGCACGGGTAGCCGATTTCCCTATAAAGCAGAAAGGGTTAGCAGGTGCAGACCTACTAACCCTTGTGCTTATTGGTCGGGACGGCGGGATTCGAACTCGCGACCCCTTGCACCCCATGCAAGTGCGCTACCAGGCTGCGCTACGCCCCGACTGAGCTGGCGATTATAGGGCCTGCCGCCCGCCTGGCCGATGGATCGGCGCCGGCGATCAATCGGCCAGCAACGCGCGCAACGCGACAAGCTCGCCGTGGATTTGCTCGAATGACAACAGTGCACTCTCATGCCCTGTTGCGTCGGCCGTTCCCGAGACAGCGGGCTTGAGGGCGAACATCGCCGCGACGTCGATGACCTCGTCGGCTTCGAGATCGACCTCGTAGGGGGTTGGTGTGGCGGGCGCGGCGACTTGGCCGTCGGACAAGCGGTTGCGCGCGCCGCTGATCGTGAAACCCTGCTCGTAAAGAAGGTCGCGAATACGACGAATCAGCAGGACTTCGTGGTGCTGGTAGTAGCGCCGGTTGCCGCGCCGCTTCATCGGTTTGAGCTGCGTGAACTCTTGTTCCCAGTACCTCAGCACATACGGCTTCACGCCACACAAATCGCTGACCTCACCGATGGTGAAGTAGCGTTTGGCAGGAATTGCGGGAAGCGCTTTCTCCATAAAAATCAATGAGATGAATAGGGAAATTTAGACTTTACTCGAACTCGTCTCCCGACGGGGTGTCACCTTGCACGACTCCCTTGAGTTTGTGGCTGGCGTGAAATGTGACGACGTCGCGGGCCTTGATCGGAATGGCCTCGCCGGTGCGTGGGTTGCGACCCGGGCGGGGCGCCTTGCGGCGGATGTTGAAGTTTCCGAAGCCGGACATCTTGACGTCGTCACCGCAGACCAGGGTGGCGTGGATGATGTCGAAAAATGCTTCAACCATGTCCTTGGATTCGCGCTTGTTCAGGCCGAGCCGGTCGAACAGTAGCTCGGCCAGGTCGGCCTTGGTCAGTGTCGGCGTTTCGATGGTCGACAGGACGACCAGCCCCTCGGGCTTGTCGGCGGGCGTCACGGGTGGCGCTTCCACGTCAGATGCGCTGGCGCACGCCCAGCCGGAGCTTCAAGGCCTGCAGCACGTCGGCGACGACGGCGTCGATGCGTTGATCGGTCAACGTCGCATCGTTGTCCAGCAACTCCAGGCGCACCGCCAGACTGCGCTCGCCAGCGCCGATGTCCGCGGTGGGCACCGCGGGCCTGTAGATGTCGAACAGGCGTGCCGCGCGCACCAGCGTGGCATCGGTCTCGCGGATGACCTGGATCAGCGCGTCGTGGGTGACCGTGTCACCGGCCACCACGGCCAGGTCGCGCCATGCCGACTGCTGGCGCGGCAGCAGCACAGCCATGGGCACATCGCGGGCCAGCAACGCGTCGGTGTCGAGTTCGAAGAGCAGCGGCGCGGCAGGCAGCTCATAGGCCTGTCGCCACTTCGGGTGCAGTTCGCCGACAAACCCGATGGCCAGCCCCCCGAGTTCGATGCGCGCGCAGCGGCCGGGGTGCATGGCGGGGTGTTCAGCGGGCACAAAAGTCGCCGAACGCGGGGCGAGCAAGGCCTCGATGTCGCCTTTGATGTCGAAGAAGTCGATACCTCGTTCCTTGGCGCCCCACTGGACCGGCTCGGCGCTGCCGTGGGCCAGGCCGGCCAAACGCATCGGCTGACGCAGCCCCGCCACGCCGGCATCGCTGTCGGGCGCGTTCGCATCGCGCACGAAGACCCGCCCGGACTCGAACACGCGCACCCGCACCGCCTTGCGCGCCAGGTTGAAGCGCAGCACGTTGACCAGACTGCCGAGCAGGCTGGAGCGCATCACCGACATCGGGCTGGAGATCGGATTCAACACGCGGATGGGCTGGTCGTTGCCGGCCAGCTCATGCTCCCAGTGCTCTTCAACGAAGCTGTAGTTGATGGTCTCCTGGTAGTCCAGACCGGCCAGCAGGCGACGCAAAGCGTTCAGGCTGCGCCTCGACTCGCTGGGCACGCGGGCGGACACTGGTGCGAGCGGTGCCGTGTTCGGCAGGGTTTGATAGCCCAGCACACGGATCACCTCTTCGACCAGGTCTTCCTCGATTTGCAGGTCGAAGCGCCAGCTTGGCGGCACGACCATCAGTTGCCCGGGCGCGCTCGTGAACCGAAGACCGAGTCGCTGCATCACCGCTTCGCACTGTGCCTGCGTGATCGGCATGCCGATGAGCTTGGTGGCGCGCGCCACACGCAGCACCACGGGCTTGGCTTGTGGAAGCCTCACGACCTGGTCGTCGACAGGGCCGGCTTCGCCGCCGCAAATGTCAATGACCAACTGGGTAATGCGTTCGATGTGCTCGACCGTGAGCGCAGGGTCGACCCCGCGCTCGAACCGATGCCCGGCGTCGGTGGAAAAATTGAATCGACGTGAACGCCCGGCCACCGCCTCGGGCCACCAGAAGGCCGCCTCGACGTAGATGCTGGTGGTGCTGTCGGAAACCGCGGTGGCATCGCCGCCCATGATGCCGGCCAACGACTCCACGGCAAGGTCGTCCGCAATGACCCCGACCGTCTCGTCGACTTCAACCGTGCTGCCGTTCAACAGCTTCAGCGTCTCGCCCGCCCTGCCCCAGCGCACGGTCAGGCCGCCATGGATCTTGTCGAGGTCGAAGATGTGTGACGGCCGGCCGAACTCGAACATCACGTAGTTCGAGATGTCGACCAGTGCCGTGACCGGGCGTTGCCCGCAGCGCGCCAGCCGGTCCACCATCCACGCCGGGGTGGATGCCCGGGGGTTGACGTTTCGAACGATGCGGCCGGAGAAGCGCCCACACAGGTCGGCGGCCAGCACCTTGACCGGCAGCGTGTCCGTGTGCCGGCAGGCCGCGGGCGCAAACTGCGGGCTGAGCAGCGGCGCACCGGTCAGCGCAGAGACCTCACGCGCAACGCCGTACACACTCAGGCAATGCGCCAGATTGGGCGTGAGTTTGAGCGTGAACAGCGTGTCGTCCAGATTCAGGTGCTGTCGAATGTCCTGGCCGATCGACGCCGCCTCGTCCAGAACCAGCAAGCCGCCATGGTCTTCGGAAAGCTTGAGTTCACGCGCCGAACACAGCATGCCCTGGCTTTCAACGCCGCGCAGCTTGCCGAGCTTGATGACGAACGGAACCCCGTCCTCACCGGGCGGCAGCGTTGCGCCAACCAGCGCACAGGGCACCTTGATGCCAACGCGCACGTTGGGCGCGCCGCAGACGATGTTCAGGGTGCCACCGGCGCCGACGTCGACCTGGCAAACACTCAAGCGGTCCGCGTTGGGGTGGCGTTCGACGCCGAGGACTTGCGCCACCACGACGCGGTCGAAGGCCGGCGCCACAGCGCGCGCTTCTTCGACCTCCATGCCGGACATGGTGAGCAACTCGGCAAGTGCCTGGCTGGTGATCGGTGGGTTGCAGAACTCGCGCAACCAGGATTCCGGAAATTGCATCGCTGGGTCTCGTCAGGAGGCTCGTCGGTTCAGAGGCCGAAAGGTCAGCGGAACTGCGTCAAAAAGCGCAGGTCGCCCTCAAAGAACAGGCGCAGATCGCTCACGCCATAGCGCAACATCGCCAGCCGGTCGGGGCCCATGCCGAAGGCGAAGCCGATGTAGCGCTCTGGATCGAGCCCGAAGTTCCGGATCACATTCGGGTGGACCTGCCCCGAACCCGCGATTTCAAGCCAGCGCCATTTCAACGGGCCGGTCGAAAACGCGATGTCGACCTCGGCTGACGGCTCGGTGAACGGAAAGAACGACGGTCGAAAACGCAGCTCGAGGTTTTCGGTCTCAAAGAACTTGCGGCAGAAATCGCCGAACACGACTTTCAGATCCTTGAAGCTGACGTTCTCGCCAATCCACAGGCCTTCGCACTGGTGGAACATCGGCGAATGGGTGGCGTCGCTATCGACCCGGTAGGTGCGCCCCGGCGCGATAACGCGTATTTCGGGCATGGTTTCGCCGCGCGCCAGTGCCTCGGCATGCTTGGCGGCATGGGCGCGCGCGTAGCGCACCTGCATCGGCGAGGTGTGCGGGCGCAGGTTCAACCAGCGTCCCTCGGCATCCTGAATGTCAACATAGAACGTGTCCTGCATCGAACGCGCGGGGTGATTCTCGGGGTTGTTGAGCGCGGTGAAGCTGTACCAGTCGGTTTCGATCTCGGGGCCCTCGGCGACGTCGAAGCCCATCGAGCCGAAGATGGCCTCGATGCGCTCCAGCGTCAGCGAAACCGGATGCAGCCCGCCGACCCCGCGGTGTCGGCCCGGCAGGCTCACGTCCAGCGATTCGACCCTGAGCTGCGTCTGCAACTCGGCGCTTGCCAAGCCCTCGCGGCGCCGGTTCAGTGCGGCCTCGATCTGCTGCTTGGCGGCGTTGATCAACGCCCCGCGCGCCTTCTTTTCGTCGGGTGCGAAGGCTGCCAGTGCCTTGAGCTGCTCGGTGATCAGGCCGGCTTTACCAAGGTATCGCGCCTTGGCGTTTTCAAGCTCGGCCGGCATCGCGGCGCGCTCGAAATCAGCCTGGGCGTCTTGAACCAAAGGTGCGAGATCGTTCATGTCGGGGAATCAAAAAAGGCCGCACACGAGGTCGGCCTGGAGAGAGCTTGCCCGAAGCGCGTTGCCGCGCACCAGGCCTGCCGGGCCGGCAGGGCGATGTGACGCCGGGCCGGCCTGCGACACTCAAGCGAGCTGGG
>JAYSVE010000177.1:0-4988 GCA_043718725.1 Methylibium sp. | reverse complement strand
CGCCGGCCGAAAAAAGGTCGACGCGCCGATCGACTTCGCCACCGATGTATTGCTCGGGTGCCATGTAGCCGGGCGAGCCCAGGACCGACTCGGTGCGGGTGTACTGGGTCGACTCGATGCGGGCGATGCCGAAGTCGGTCACCTTGAGGCGCCCGGCCTCGTTGATCATCAAATTGGCGGGCTTGATGTCGCGGTGCAGCACGCCCTTGGAATGGGCTTCGCCCAGCGCGTCGAGCAACTGGGTGAGCAACGAGACAACCTCGGCGGGCGTGAAGCGCCAGCCGCGCGAAAGGTATTCGCGCAGGCTTTGGCCGGCCACGTATTCCATCGCGATGTAGGCGCAATCGGCGTCGTCGCCAACGTCGAAGACGGTGACGATGCCGGGGTGGCTCAAGCGACCCGCGGCCTGCGCCTCCAGGCGGAATCGCGCGGCCACGGTGGAATCGTGCTGGTTCGCCTCGAGCAGGTGCTTGCGGATCGTCTTGATGGCCACCGGGCGGTTGATTTCCGGATCGAAGCCGAGGTAGACCACCCCCATCGCGCCCGCACCGATCACTCCTTTGACGGGATAGCGGCCGAGGCGCTCAGGGTGTGGCGTGTTCATCGTCGTTCTTCAGGGCCATCGAAGGGGTTCAACTGTCCAGCATTTTCATCGCCTGCTCCAGGCTGCGCCGCATGCGCGCAAACGAAGCTGCCAGGATGCCGATCTCGTCGCGCCCACCCGGGTCGAACTCAGGCGCCTGCATCTCGCCCAGGCTGACCCGATCGGCCAGCTTGGACAATTGGGTGACCGGCCGGATGACCGTGAGCCACAGCATCAGGTTGAGCAACACGGCGATGGCCACGAACACGCTGCCCAACGAGATCATGAAAACCCGGAAAGTCTTCTCGGCGCGGGCCAGCGGCAGAGTCATCGGCACCGACACCACCTGCGCGCCGATGACCTCGTTCAGGTTCCAGCCGAAGCCGTTGGCGGGCCCGTACTTGTCCAACATGGGCTTGGGCGCTGCCTCGATCGTGCTGTGGCACACCAGGCAGTCCGGGTTGGTGATCTTCAACGGCCTGGCGATGTAGAGCATGCGGCCCAATGGCGTGTCGCGCTGGCCGAACAGCTCGGTGTGCTCGCTCCCGCTGCGAAATCGATTGACGAGGTCGGCCTCCCACTCGACGGCCCGGTCGCGCGGATTGGTCGGGTTGAGCGTGGCTTCCTTGTACCCGTATTCGGGATACTTCTTGGCCAGGGAGTTCAGCACTTCGGTCGCCGCGTAGGCCGGGATCGACTGGGGCAGGAAGCTGTATTTCATCTGCGTTTCAAGCAAGGGCTTGACCTGGCTGCTGGTGTAGTTGCGCACCGCGATGGAGCTCTCCATCAGCAAGCGCGCGTGCTCCAGGATTTCTTCCTGCGCATTGCGCTGCAGCAGTTCGCGCGACAGGTAGCCGCAACCCAGCAGGCCGGCCGCGAACACCAGAGCGAAGATGAAATTGAACTTGAGCAACAAACGCATGGGGTTCTCCATTAATCCGTGGCAATGGGTTGCGCGCCACGGCCAGGCGGTTCAATTTTGGGCACGCGCCTCCGACGCCGCCCGTTGGGATGCGGCGGCAGCGGCCGCAGCGGCTGCCTTGAGGTCGCGGGCGCGCTTTTCGTCGGCCTTTTTCTTCGCCGCTTTTTCGGGGAACAGGTACGGGTCCCACTCTGGGTGCGCGGGGAGATGGGCAATCATCGCGGCTCGAAACGGCTTGTCGCGCAGCCGGGGGCGCCAGCGCTCGAGCATCGGCTGGCGCAAACCGGGCTCGGCGACCAGCCAGGCGGCGATGTCGTCATAGCCGACATCGCCAAGCGCTTTGGGAGTGATCACGGCGTCGCGATACCTGCCGGCGCGACCGGGCAGCGGGTCGCGGAACGGACGTGGCATCTGCTCGAGGAACGCCGGCGAGGGTCGGCCGGAAAACTTGGGTGTGTCGCCAACGGGCACGCTGACGAAAGTGCCACTCGCCAAGGGCACGGGCGCGGCGTTGCTGTTGCGATCGGTCAACTTGGCCGATCCGCTCTCGACGAATGCGGCGAACTCGTTCGCGTTCGACACCAGGATGGTCGCGCCGGTGAGCGACGCGAGCTCGAACTGGGGAGTCACGCTTTCGGCACCGGCGGGCTTTGCGCTCGGTTGGCTCAGTTTGAGCCAACCCTGCAAAAGGTACACCCGCGCATTCAGCGAGCCACGCAAAGGCCCCCGGGGCGCGAACGTCAATCGCGAGTTCGGGCCGACGCCGATGCGCACCCCATCGGGGTATTCAAGCTGCACGAAGGCCGCCGCCGCGGTTTCGAGGATGTCTTCGTTCTGCACCGCCATGCCCTCGGCCAGATTGAGTTTGGCGGCTTGCCGTATCAGTGTGGCCTTGCCTTCAAGGATGCCGACCACCGGACCTTGTGCCAGCGCGACCTGGTGCGCCAACATGACGCATGCGGTGAATGCAACAAGCAACGGTTTGAAGAACGATTTCACGATGGGCTTTCGAAAATCAGTGAAATTGATCTTCGGCCAGCCCCTGGGCGGCGTCAATCCCTCCTCGGGACGAGAAGGCCCGTTTGGCAATATTCACGGCAGGCTGCCGGGCCCACTGAACAGCGCCATGGATCTGGGGCCAGACGGGTCGCACCATCGACGAATGCCGGGGCGATGCGCCGACTCGCATCGACAAACGAAGGCCTGTAAGTACAAACCCCTCTCAACCGTGAAGCTGGGAGGGGCGGATGGCTGACGCCACCGATTTGGGGCTCCGGAGGTAGAAGTTCCGGGGCTCCTGGTGCGCAGAGACTGCGCCCCGGTATTTGCCTGCATGCAGGCGCTACAACATTAGCTGCCGCCACGGCAAACCGCAAGCGCTATCGACGCGGCCGATGGCAATGTTCACGAAGGCGCACGCATGATCTCGTCGAGCAGCCGGGCGACGCGCTGCTCGACGGCAGGGTCCATCTTGATCACGCGTCCCCACTCGCGCGTGGTTTCGCCGGGCCACTTGGCCGTAGCGTCCAGCCCCATCTTTCCGCCCAGCCCGCTCACGGGTGACGCGAAGTCCAGGTAGTCGATCGGGGTATGTTCCACGAGTGTGGTGTCGCGCACCGGGTCCATGCGGGTGGTGATGGCCCAGACGACGTCGGGCCAATGGCGGATGTTGACGTCGTCGTCGGTGACCAGGATGAACTTGGTGTACATGAACTGGCGCAAAAAGCTCCAGATGCCGAACATCAGGCGCTTGGCGTGGCCGGGGTAGCTCTTCTTGATGCTGACGATGGCCAGGCGGTAACTGCACCCTTCGGGAGGCAAATAGAAATCGGTGATTTCGGGAAACTGCTTTTGCAGGATGGGCACGAACACCTCGTTGAGCGCCACGCCCAGCACGGCCGGCTCGTCCGGCGGCTTGCCGGTGTAGGTCGAGTGGTAGATCGGGTCGACGCGGTGCGTCATCCGCGTGATCTCGAAGACCGGGAACCAGTCCTGTTCGTTGTAGTAGCCGGTGTGGTCGCCAAACGGCCCCTCCAGCGCGTGCAGGTAACCGTTGACCTCTTTGGTGGCAATGCCGTGTTCGCTGACCCCGGTGAAGCCCGGTGTCGCCACCGGGATGCGGCCCTCGAGCACGATCTCGGCGCTGGCCGGCACCTGCAGCATCACCCCGCCGTCGCCCACGGACGAATCGATGACCTCGGTCCGACTGCCCCGCAACAGCCCGGCGAACTGGTACTCGGACAAGGTGTCCGGGACTGGCGTGACCGCACCCAGGATGGTCGCCGGGTCGGCCCCCAGCGCCACCGCGATCGGAAACGGC
This sequence comes from Methylibium sp., assembly GCA_043718725.1. Taxonomy (GTDB): domain Bacteria; phylum Pseudomonadota; class Gammaproteobacteria; order Burkholderiales; family Burkholderiaceae_C; genus LGRD01. Next base: position 1,163 of record JAYSVE010000177.1, on the reverse strand, counting down.
TGGCCCGGCTTGGCCAGGGCGAAGTCGCGAAAGTCGAGGGCTCCGCCGCGGTGGGCCAGCCAGCGCATGATCACCTGCCGCCGGCCGATGACCTGTTGACGGTAGATGCCCAGGTTCTGACGTTGCCTGGCGTTGGCGCCGCCTTGCGGACCTCGCGTGATGACCAGGCCCCAGGTGATCAGCGGGCCGGCGTCATCGGGCCAACAGGTTTGAACCGGGAGCCGGCCCAGGTCGACCTCCGGGCCCTGAACAACCACCTCCTGGCAAGGGGCATGGCGCACCGTAGCGGGCTTCATGTCCCACAACGCCTTGGCCATTTGCAACAGTTTGCCGGCATCTTTCAGGCCTTTGGGCGGCTCGGGCTCCTTCAGGCTGGCGAGCAGGCGTCCGACATCGCGCAGTTCCCCGACCTCGTCCGCGCCCATCCCCATCGCCACCCGTTTCGGTGTCCCAAACAAGTTTGTGAGTGCGCGCACTCTAAAACCGTGAGGATTGGCAAACAAAAGAGCCGGCCCATTGGCGCGCAGCACGGCATCGCTCAACGCCGTCATCTCAAGCCGAACCGACACCGGCTCGGTGATCTTCCGCAGCTCGCCGGCACGGTCAAGCCCGTCCAAAAAGTCTCGCAAGTCACGGTATTTCATACAGATCAATGAGATGTGAGGCAAATGCAGCCTTGACCCTGCGCGACAAGACTTCTTAGAATGCGGCCGTCCCCCACCAAGCTGGGGAAAACCCGCGCTCCCCGATTTGGGATTGAATCGGCGCAATGCCCGATTGCCATGCCGAGCGCACAGCCGGTTGTGGCAATCCTCCGGTCCGGACCTGGCCACTCGTGATTATGTCTGCCACCCCGGCCACCCGGACCCCACGGTTCGCTGGCTTCGCGGGGCAGGCCTCGAACCAAGGAGTGACATGAAATCGCTCAAACAATGGACCGCGCCGGCCGACGCATGGCGGCGCCAGACAGGTCGTTGCGCCGGCGTGTTCCTGCGCGACGTCGGCCAGGGTTTGCTTGACGTGAGCCACAACACCCTGGCGATGCTGGGCTTGTTGCTGGTGGCGACCGTGCTGTTCGCATTCAGCCGGGACGACGTGCTGCAGGGCGCCGAGGCGCAAATGCTGACCTGGTTGCAGTCTCGTCAGGAACTGCGAATCGAGCC
>JAYSVE010000176.1:0-4992 GCA_043718725.1 Methylibium sp. | reverse complement strand
GCGACTTCATCGCCACGCTGGACGACATCCGGTCGGTGCAAGCCGCCGACTTGGTGCGACGCATTCACGTCGCCCGCTCGGTGCGCGAGCTGTGGTTCTTGCGGACCGAGGTCTTCCATCTGGTGGCGAATCACCGTGATCAGGCCCAGGCCCACAGTGCACTGGCCACGCTGGCGGTTCATTTCCCGCGCTTGGCGGCACGAGCACGAGTCGGCCGCACCCATTGAACCGCGCTTATTGCAGCGACCCGAGGAATTCGCCCTTGCCGAGCTCGACGCCGTTGTGGCGCAGCAAGGCATAGGCGGTGGTGATGTGGAAGTAGAAGTTGGGCATCACGAAGTGCTTCAGATAGAACTCGCCCTTGAGCGTCATCGAGCCGTCGCGCCGCGGCACCACGATGTCCTTGGCCTCGGTCCCGTCGATCTGCTGCGCCGGCACCGACTGCACAAACGCCACCGTCTTGGCGATGCGCTCGCGCAACTCGGCCAGGCTGGCCTCGTTGTCCTCGAACTTCGGTGACTCGACGCCGGCCAAGCGCGCCACCCCGAACTTGGCGGCATCGCAGGCGATCTGGATTTGCTTGGTGAAGGGCAGCATGTCCGGCGCCAGGCGCGTGCCAAGGTACACAGCGGCGTCGAACTTCTTCGCCAGCGCGTGGGCCTCGGCCTTGGTGATCCAGGCGTCGAGGTTTCCGAGCATGCGAACGAACACCGGAACGCTGGCCGAGTGCATGGTGATGGGCATTGTTTTTCCTGTGGCGATACGAAGCGCGCATGCTACAGCCACGTGGCCCGCGAGTGCACAATGCCGCGGATTCAACGTCGCTGCCACCACCCGTGAACATCATCATCCTCGACGACTACCAAGACGCCGTTCGCAAGCTCAAATGCGCCAGCCTCCTGGAAGAAATGAGTGCCAAGGTCTTCACCAACAACGTCAAGGGCATCGGCCAACTGGCCATCCGGTTGCGCGATGCCGATGTGCTGGTGCTGATTCGCGACCGCACCCAGTTCCCGCGCGCGCTGCTTGAGAAACTGCCCAAGCTCAAGCTCATTTCGCAGACCGGCAAGGTGGGGCCGCATATCGACCTGGCCACGTGCAGCCGCATGGGCATCGCGGTCGCCGAGGGCGTGGGCGCGCCCCACTCCACCGCCGAGTTGACCTGGGCGCTGGTGATGGCCGCGATGCGGCGCTTGCCGCAGTACATCGCCAACCTCAAGCACGGTGTCTGGCAGCAGTCGGGCCTGAAATCCGCGGGCATGCCCGGCAACTTCGGCCTGGGGATGGCGCTGCGCGGCCGCACCCTGGGCGTGTGGGGCTACGGTCGGGTCGGCCAGATCGTGGCCGGCTATGGCCGCGCCTTCGGCATGCAGGTGACGGTGTGGGGCAGTGAAGCGTCGCGCGCCAAGGCACAGCAGGACGGCCTCGTCCCCGCGCCCAGCATCGAAGCGTTTTTCGAGGCCTGTGATGTGCTGTCGCTGCACCTTCGGCTGTCGGAATCGACCCGCGGCGTGGTCAAGCTCGACGCGCTGTCGCGCATGAAGCCGACGGCGCTGATCGTCAACACCTCGCGCGCCGAGATCATCGAGGACGGCGCGCTGGTCTCCGCGCTCAACCGCGGCCGGCCCGGCCTGGCGGCGGTGGACGTGTTCGAGATCGAACCCGTGCTGCAGGGGCACCCGCTGCTGCGGCTGGAAAACGCCATCTGCACACCGCACATCGGCTATGTCGAGCAGGACAGCTACGAGATGTATTTCAAGGCGGCGTTCGACAACGTCGCCAACTTCATCAACGGCAACCCGAGCAACATCGTCAATCCCGAAGCGCTGCGCGTGCTGCGCTGATGGGCGCCGTCCCATGAAGGCCGACACCGAGCGGCCCGGGCCGGAGTCGGTGACCAGGCTGTTCCTGGCCTTCAACTGGCTGGCATTGCAGGGCTTCGGCGGGGTGCTGGCGGTGGCCCAGCGCGAGCTGGTCGAACGCCGGCGCTGGCTCAACCGCGACGAGTTCGTCGAGCTGGTCTCGGCGGCCCAGGTGTTGCCGGGACCGAACGTCATCAACCTGGCGCTGATGCTGGGTGACCGCTACTTTGGATTGCGCGGCGCCCTCGCGGCGTTGCTCGGGATGCTGGCCGTGCCGCTGGCGATCGTGCTGGCGCTGGCCGCCCTCTATGCCCAGCATGCCCAGTCGCCCGTGGTCAGCGGTGCCCTGCGGGGCATGGGCGCGGTGGCGGCCGGGCTGGTCATCGCCACCGCCGGCAAACTGCTGGCGGCCCTCAAGACCAACCCCATGGGCCCGCTCGGGTGCGCCCTGTTGCTGCTGGCGACGTTGGGGGCCGTGGCCTGGCTGCGCTGGCCTCTGGTGGGGGTGATCGCCGGGTTGGGGTCGGTGGCGATCGCGCTGGCGTGGCACCGGTTGAAAGCATGAATTCACTGAGTGCCAACGAATGGCTGGGGCTGTTCGGTCACTTCATGGTGCTGAGCCTGCTTTCGGTCGGCGGCGCCATCGCCACGGCCCCCGACATGCACCGCTATGTGGTCACGCAACAGCACTGGATCAGCGACGCGCAGTTCAACGCATCGGTCGCGATCGCGCAGGCCGCGCCCGGCCCGAACGTGCTGTTCGTCGCGGTGATGGGCTGGAACATCGCCGGTGCGGCCGGTGCCTTGGTGACGATGCTCGGCATCCTGCTGCCTTCCTCGGTGCTGGCGCTGTGGGCCGGGCGGTGGGCCTACCAGCGTCGCGAAACCCGCGCGGTGCGCGCGTTCACGCTGGGTCTGGCGCCATTGACGATCGGTTTGCTGCTGGCCACCGGCTGGTTGCTGGCCGAGCCGTTGGTCAGCGCACCCGAACATCGACTCGGCGCACTGGCGCTGGTGGCGATCAGCGTCGTGTCGATGATGAAATCACGCATCAGCCCGATCTGGCTGGTCGGGCTGGGGGCGGTGGTTGGCGCGCTGGGCTGGGTTTAACCTAGAAACGGCAGTTGACCGCACGCCGATCAACGCAAGGCGTCGGCAACAAGCCCAGGCAACTCGGCCAGATCGCGTTGCACCTGCGCCGGCAGGCCGACCAGTGATGCGTCATTGGCACCCGGGCCGACCAGCACCTCGGCGCCGCCCTGGCCATCACCGCGCACCACCAGGCTCATGGGGACGGCATGCCGACCGCCGGGACGGTCCATCAGCACCAGGGTGCCACCTTCGGCGGACGCCAGCACCAGGACTTTCCAGCCCGCGTCAACGGGGACGTCTTGGCCGGGTGCGCGACCGCCCCGCTCGACCAGCGCAAACAGTTGCAGGCCATGGCGTTGCGCGGACGCTTCGATGCGAAGCACGGTTTCGGCCACGCTGTAACGGCTGGAGTGGCTGACCATGCCGCGCGGATCGGGGCGGGCCAGCGTGGTGCCGGCAAATGCGGACACCACCACCGCCATGCACCCGGTCATCCAGAACCGGAAGGGCGGGCGAGGCACAGGTGTTTCCGCGGTCCGGTCAGCTTCTTCTTGCGAGACTGATCTCATCCGGAACAGACTAGTGCCCAGGTCCGCGAGGGACAAGAAAGACGCTGTAACAAACGGTAACGAGCGGGTCGCTTGTGGGCCGGCAAAAGGCCGCCAAAGGTTTACCAGTCGGCACCGGCCAGAACGCTGCCTGAGCCCAGCCGCCGCGCAGCCACCTCAACGTGTCCCGAAGATCTTGTCGCCGGCGTCGCCCAGGCCGGGGATGATGTAGCCGACTTCGTTGAGGTGGCTGTCGATCGCCGCGGCCCAGCAACGCACGTCGGGGTGGGCCTGCTCCAGCGCCGCGATGCCCTCCGGCGCGGCCACCAGCACCAGGGCGCGAACGTCCTTGCAGCCGCGGCTCTTCAACAGCTCGACCGTGGCGATCATCGAGCCGGCGGTGGCCAGCATCGGGTCCAGGATCAACGCGGTGCGCTCGTCCAGGTGCCCGACGAATTTTTCGAAGTAGTTCTCGGGCTGCAAGGTCTCGTGGTTGCGGCTCAACCCCACCACGCTGACCTTGGCGCTGGGGATCATGTCGAGCACTCCGTCGAGCATGCCCAGTCCGGCGCGCAGGATGGGCACGACGGTCACCTTGCGGCCGCGGATCTGGTCGACCTCGACCGGCCCGCTCCAGCATTGCAGGGTCGTCTTCTCGAGCGGGAAATCGGCCGTCGCCTCATACGCCAGCAGGCGCGCCAGTTCGTTGGTCAGTTCGCGAAACTTCTTGGTCGAAATCGCGTCCTCGCGCAACAGGCCGACCTTGTGTTTGACAAGGGGGTGCTTGACATCGATCACCGGCATGGGATTGCCTCTCAGTGGGGGCCACGTTGGCGCAAGGCTTCGTAGAGGCACACGCCGCTGGCGACCGAAACATTCAGGCTCTCGACCGCGCCGCGCATCGGCAGGCGCAGCAACAGGTCGCAGGTCTTGCGCGTCAGTTGCCGCAGGCCGCTGCCCTCGGCCCCAAGCACCAGCGCCAGCGGGCCGCGCAGATCGACGTCGTAGAGCGAGTCGGTGGCATCGTCGCTGGTGCCGATGACGCGAATGTTGCGCTCCTTCAATTCGTTCAGGCTGCGCGCCAGGTTGGTGACCATGAAATACGGCACCGTGTCGGCCGCCCCGCTGGCCACCTTGGCCACCGTGGCATTGACGCCGACGGCGTGGTCCTTCGGCGCGATCACCGCGTGCGCGCCGGCACCGTCGGCCACGCGCAGGCAGGCGCCCAGGTTGTGCGGGTCGGTGATGCCGTCGAGCACCAGCAACAACGGGTCGCCGTCGATCGCGTCCAGCGTGTCGTCCAGAGAATGGCTCAGCGCGATCACTTCGACCCGCGCCACCACGCCCTGGTGACGGTGGGTGCCACACATTTTTTGCAGGCGATCGTCGTCGCTGTCGATCAGGCGCGCGCCGGCATCCCTGGCCTTGTCGACGAACTGTCGCATGCGCTGGTCGCGGCGGCTCGCGTCGACATGGATTTCAAGCACCGA
>JAYSVE010000175.1:0-2166 GCA_043718725.1 Methylibium sp. | reverse complement strand
GTTCCAGCTCACCCGGCTGCGCGACGGAGTGTCCCGCGCAGTGGTGGCTGGCGACGTGGTGGACGGATTTCGGCTCGACATCGGCAGCCCCGCGCCGGTGGCGGGCGACCGCTTCCTGCTCCAGCCCGTGGGCAGCGCGGCGCGCAACATGCAGCGCGTGCTCGACGACCCGCGCGGCGTTGCGGCCGCGGCGCCGGTGACCGCCACGCTGGGCACCGACAACAAGGGCACCGCCAGCGTGGCCAGCCTGAACGCCACCAGCCCCACGCTGGACCCGAACCTGCGCGCCACCGTCGGCTTTACCAGCGCGACGGGCGACTACAACTGGGAACTGCGCGACGCCAGCACGAACACGCTGGTCAGCAACGGCGCGAGCACCTGGCGCGCGGGCGAGCCCATCAGCCTGAACGGCTGGGACATGCAACTCGCCGGCGTGCCCGCCAGCGGCGACACGCTGAACGTGCAGCGCACCGAATTCCCCGCCAACAACAACGGCAACGCCCGCGCCCTGGTCGATCTGCGCGACGCGCCCCTGGTGGGCCAGCGCGGTTCGGCGGGCGCCATCACCGAGCCGGGCGCGTCCATCACCGATGCCTATGCGAATGCGCTGGCCGACATCGGCGTGCGGGTGCAAAGCGCCACCACCTCGGCCCGCATGTCCGCCAGTGCGGCGGCCGACGCGCAGGCCGCCAACGACGCGGTCGGCGGCGTCAACCTCGACGAAGAGGCGGCGCGGCTGATCCAGTTTCAACAAAGCTACCAGGCCGCGGCCAAGATGCTTCAGGTGGCGCAGTCGGTGTTCGACACACTGCTGCGGGTCACGGCTGGCTGACGCGCAACGTCGAATTCACAGGACCCTCACCATGCGAGTCTCCACAGCCCATTCCTACGACAACGCGCTGGACGCGCTGGCTCAGCGCCAGCGCAATCTCGGCGACGCGCAACTGGCATTGACGACCGGCCGCCGGGTCAACCGCGCCAGCGACGACCCGGCGGCCGCGGCCACCGCCGAACGTGCCTTGTCGCGCTCGGCGCGGGCCGAGGCCAACCAGCGCGCGGCCGAATCCAGCCGCAGCCAGATGACGCTGACCGAGGGCGTTCTCGGCGACGCCGGCGAGCTGTTGCAGCAGGTTCGCGAGGCCCTGGTCGCCAGCGGCAACGCCAGCTACAGCGACGCCGAACGTGGCGCCCAGGCGCAAAAAATCGAGAGCCTGCGCGAACAGTTGTTCACCCTGGCGAACCGGACCGATGGCGCCGGCGGGCACTTGTTTGCCGGCCAGGGTGCCAGCCTGCCGCCGTTTGTCGACGCCCCGGGCGGGGTGCAGTTTCGCGGCACCACCGGCCACGCCAGCGCCGCCGGCGAAGAGCCGTTGCCGCTGAGCGCGGACGGCCGCGCCGTGTGGCTGTCGGCGCGCACCGGCAACGGCGTGTTCGAGACCCGGGCCGTCACCAACACCGGCAGCGCCTGGATCGACGCCGGCCAGGTCAGCCAACCCACGGCGCTGACCGGCAGCCAGTACAGCCTGCAATTCAGCGTTGCCGCCGGGGCCGCCAGCTACTCGGTGCTGCGCGATGGCGCCCCCACCGCGCAGGCGGGCGTGGCCTTCAGCCCCGGCGCGGCCATCGAAATCGACGGCATGAGCGTCATCGTCCAGGGCAGTCCGGCCGCAGGTGATGAATTCGAGATCGTGCCATCGAGTTCGACCCTGAGTGTCTTCGACCTGCTCGACCGGGCCGCCTCGACCTTGAAGACGCCCCTTCAAAGTGGTGCGCAAAGGGCCCAGGCCAACGCCCGCGACCTGCGCGACATCGACTCGGTGCTGGGTCGGGTGCAGTCGGCGCGCAGCCTGGCCGGCGACGCGCTCAATCGCATCGACGGCGTGACCAGCCGTCTCGAAACCACCCAATTGCAGGCCGGCATCGAACGCTCGAATGCGCAGGATCTGGACATGGTTCACGCCATCGGCGAATTTCAGAATCAGCAAACCGGCTACGAGGCCGCGCTGAAGTCATATTCCATGGTCCAGCGGATGTCGCTGTTCGATTACCTGAATGCCTGAACCCAAAGGATGTCGTGGCCGCAGTTTCAATTCTGAACCAGGTGACCCTGGGCTATTCACCTTTTGTCGACCGCAGCCACGCCGTCATCGCGATTCGCCTGACCGT
>JAYSVE010000174.1:0-2167 GCA_043718725.1 Methylibium sp. | reverse complement strand
CTGGATCTGAAGCCAACGCCTACGCGATGCGGCGGCAGCTGTCTTCAGCGAAGCCGCAGATTGTAGCCGGTTTTCTCGCGCCGCGTTGCGGCAGCGCGCAAAAAACAGTTCAAAGAAGCGCTTCCTCGGCTTGGCTCAGCAAAGTATCGGCGTCGCTCACCTCAAACTTGCCGGGAGCCTCGACGTTCAGCGTCTTGACCACGCCGTCGACAACCAACATCGAGTAGCGGTTGCTGCGCAGCCCCATGCCCCGAGCCGTCAAGTCCAACGTCAACCCCGTGGCCTTGGCGAAGTCGGCGCTGCCGTCGGCCATCATGCGCACCTTGCCTGCGGTGTGCTGGTCTCGTCCCCAAGCACCCATGACGAACGCGTCGTTGACTGAGATGCACCAGATTTCGTCAACGCCAGCTGCCTTGATTTGATCCGCGTGTTTGATAAAGCCTGGCACATGTTGAGCAGAACACGTCGGGGTGTAGGCACCGGGCAACGCGAAGATGGCAATCCTCTTGGCCGCCGTGGTTTTTTGAACATCGAAGCTGTTGGGGCCCAAGCTGCAACCATTGCCTTCGACTTCGATGAATTCCTGCAATTGGCCAGCGGGCAATTTGTCGCCAATTTTCAGCATCGCGTTCTCCTTGCTTTGTTTTTGAAAGAGGGAAGGTCGAATGGGAAACGGCCGGTGCTTGTTTCCAAGCATGCCGACCGTGTCTTTTCAGGGCTGAGTCTTGCCCCCCCCAACCTATCGTCAGACGACGATAGCCTTCTCAACCAAACGGGTCACGACCCAGGCTTTGGTTTTCGAGATAGGACGGGTTTCTGCGATTTCGACCACGTCGCCCATCTTGTACTCGTTGTTTTCATCGTGCGCGTGGTACTTGCTTGAGCGAGCGACGATCTTGCCGTAGAGCTCGTGCTTGGTGCGGCGCTCGACCAGCACCGTGATGGTCTTGCTGCGTTTGTCGCTGACGACTTTGCCAACCAGCGTGCGGGTGTTCTTCACCTTTGCCGCGCCGGGAACCGGCTCGACCGCCGCGGCGGCCTGCGTCTCGTTGTTCATCGTCTCGCTCATTTGACGGCTTCCTTCTTCTTCTGAGCCAGGATGGTCTTGGCGCGGGCGATATCGCGCCGCGTATTGCCCAACTGCGTGTGGTTGCTCAACTGCTGAGTGGCTTTCTGCATGCGCAGGCCGAAGTGGGCCTTGAGCAGGTCGCCGATCTCTTTTTCGAGTCCCGCAACATCCTTGCCGCGAAGTTCAGATGATTTCATCGTGTCTCTCCTCAGGCGCCGACCTGGCGGGCCACGAAGGTGCACTTCAGGGGCAGCTTGGCTGCGGCCAGGGTGAACGCTTCGCGGGCCAGCTCTTCCGGCACGCCGTTGATTTCGTACAGCACCTTGCCGGGCTGGATCTCGGCCACGTAGTACTCGGGGTTGCCCTTGCCGTTGCCCATGCGGACTTCGGCCGGTTTCTGCGAGATGGGCTTGTCCGGAAAGATGCGGATCCAGATCCGGCCACCGCGGTTGACGTGGCGCGAGATCGCGCGCCGGGCGGCTTCGATCTGGCGCGCGGTGAGACGACCCCGCTCGGTCGCCTTCAAACCGAAATCGCCGAACGACACATTGGCACCGCGCGTGGCGATGCCGGTGTTGCGGCCCTTTTGTTCCTTGCGGAATTTTCTGCGTGCAGGTTGCAGCATGTTTATTCTCCTTTGGTGCCGCTGCCCGGCTCGACAGCCCCGGGTGCGACCGCCTTGCGAATCCGCTTGACGGCCGGAGTCTTGGGTGCGTCACTTCCTGCCGGAACGCCTGTGGCGTCGGCCACCGGTGCTGCGCCGGTGCGCGGTGCGCCACGGTCGAAGCCGGCGCCACCACCGCCACCGGGTCGACCGCCGCGGCCGCCCGGAGCTCCCGGACCACCCGGACCGCCTGGACGGGTATTGCGCCGGGCGCGCCGATCGTCTTCGGCACCCGGCGGGGTGACGATGCCAGGCGCGTCGCCGTTGGCCAGGCGGTCACCGCGGTACACCCAGCACTTCACGCCGATGATCCCGTAGGTGGTCTTGGCCTCCGAGAAGCCGTAGTCGATATCGGCGCGCAGCGTGTGCAGCGGCACACGGCCTTCGCGGTACCACTCGCAGCGCGCAATCTCGATCCCGTTCAGCCGGCCCGA
>JAYSVE010000173.1:0-2169 GCA_043718725.1 Methylibium sp. | reverse complement strand
ACTGTGAAATCGGCTTGCCGACCTCGGACGTGAGCGTCGTCGCAAGGGTTTCGGTTTGTGCCACCAGCAAGGCGCGAAAGCGCTGGATGCAGGCCTTGCGTTCGACCAGCGGCAGCGCCGCCCAGGCTGGCTGCGCCGCGCGCGCGGCGCGGGCCTTGGCCGCCACGGTGTGCACGTCATCGACGGCCACTTCGGCCAGCGGCAAACCGTTGGCCGGGTTGTGAATCTTCAGGATGCTCATGGGTGGGGTCCGATCGCTGCCGGGTTCAAGTGGGGTTCGCGGCGTCAGGCGTGCAGCGCCCGCAGGAACAGCCGCTCGAAATCGGCGGGCCCGCAGGGGCGCGGGTTGGTCAGGCGGCAGATGTCGGCGCTGGCCACTTGCACCAGGCGCGCAAGATGCTCCGGCCGCACGCCGGCCGCCGCCAGATCGGGCGCGACGCCGATCTGCGCCTTGAGCGCCCGCAGCCACGGCACGAAGGCCGCCGCGCCGCCCGCCACGCCGGCCGCGTGGGCCAGCTCGGTGAACTTGTGCGGCACCGCCTCCAGGTTCCAGGCCAGCACGGTGTCGATCATCAGCGCGTTGGCCAGGCCATGGTGCATGTCGCACACCGTGCCCAGCGCATGGGCGCAGGCGTGCACGGCGCCCAGGTCTTTCTGGAAGGCGATGGCACCCATCATCGAGCTCATCATCATGTCGGCGCGCGCCTGCGGGTTGTCCGGTTCGCGCACCGCGGTGGCCAGTGCGCGCGCGGCGATGCGCGTGCCCTCCAGCGCAATGCCGTCGCACATCGGGTGATAGACCGGCGACAGGTAGCTCTCGATGTTGTGCGTCAGCGCATCCATGCCGGTCGCGGCGGTCAGTGCGGCCGGCAGACCCAGAGTGAGTTCGGGATCGGCAAACACCGCCTGGGCCAGGATCTGCGGCGCAAAGATCACCCGTTTGAGGTGTGTGTCTTCTTCGCTGATCACGCTGCTGCGGCCGACTTCGCTGCCGGTGCCCGCCGTGGTGGGCAGCGCGATGAAGGGCGGCAAGGCGTGGACGATGGGACGCACGCGCGGGTGGTCCCAGACGTACTCCATCACGTCGCCGGGGTGGGTGGCGAGCAGGCCCACGACCTTGGCCACGTCCAGCGCGGCGCCACCGCCGACGCCGACCACGCAATCGGCGGCATGTTGCTTGTACGCCGCCGCGGCGTTCATCACCTGGCTGCCGCCGGGGTTGCCCCAGATGCCGGCATACACCGCAACGTCAAGGCCGGCCGCTGCCAGATCGGCCCTCAGCCCGGCGATCCACGGCAGCGCCGCCAGGCCTTTGTCGGTGACGATCAACGGGCGCTTCAAGCCCTGCTCACGCAGATGCGGCCCAGCCAGCTTGCGTGCACCGGCGCCAAAGTGAATGGTGGTGGGAAAGGAAAAGCGGGTGATGCTCATCAGGCGGCCTTGGTGCTTGGCGGTGCGGGGTTCATCGACTGGGCGGCTGAGCAGCGATGCGTGCCATGTTCAGATGATCTCGAAGTAGCGTTTCAATTCCCAATCGGTCACGCCGTCCAGCCATTGGCGCCACTCCCATTCTCGCGTGGCGGCGAAGTGGTCGACGAAAGCATCGCCGAACCAGTCGCGCGCCAGCGTCGATTGCCGGAAGATGCGGGTGGTTTCGATCAGCGTGCGTGGCGCGCGCGGAGTATTTTCGGCGCCCTGGTTGGTGCCGGTGATCGGCGCGGCCGTGAGCTTCAAGCCTTTCTCGACGCCGTCCAGGCCGGCGGCGATCACCGCGGCCATCGCCAGGTACGGGTTCACGTCGGCACCGGGGCAGCGCGTCTCCAGACGGGTGGCCTTGGGGCTGCCGGCGATCACCCGAAAGCTCGCGGTGCGGTTGTCCATGCCCCAGGTCGGCTTGACCGGCGCCCAGAAGCCGTCGACGAGGCGCTTGTAGCTGTTGATGGTGGGCCAGAACATCGGCGCCAGCTCCATCAGGCAGGCCACCTGACCGGCGAGGTAGCTCTCGAACAACGCGCTCATCTTGCGCGCCGACCTGGCGTCAAAGAACAGGTTGCCCTTGCCCTGCGGGCCTTCCGTCAGGCTCTGGTGGATGTGCCCGCTGCAGCCTGGGTACTGCTGGCTCCACTTGGCCATGAAGCTGGGCATGATGCCGAAGCGCTGGCCGATTTC